>NZ_QTLZ01000014.1:0-105550 GCF_003635425.1 Parabacteroides sp. AF27-14 | reverse complement strand
AATGAACCAACCGATTCTCTCCTTTGTTTCATTCGTGTGGGCAGTGATGGATTCGAACCACCGAAGGCGAAAGCCAGCTGAGTTACAGTCAGCCCCATTTGGCCACTCTGGTAACTGCCCATTCCAATACATTCTTTTGAGCCTCTTGTCGGATTCGAACCAACGACCCCGAGATTACAAATCACGTGCTCTGGCCAACTGAGCTAAAGAGGCGATACTTCTAAAAGCAGCCGTTTCGTCACCACGGCGAAACGGCTGCAAATTTAGATATTATTTCTTACATACCAAATTTATCTACCGTTTTTTTTATTTGGCTCTGATTTTTTCTTTGAATTTAACCAGTTGCTTCTCCAAAGCCTCAACACAATCGTCTATCGCCCCTTCGAAAGTATCGTTTATTTTATCAGCGAAACATTCCCCGTTCTTCACGGACAACATTATACTGGCTTGCTTGTTCTTCACCGTCTCAGGCTTAACCACCTTCAATGTAACCTCTGCCAATATAATACCATCGAAGTATTGCTCCAATTTAGAAACTTTCTTCTGAATAAACGCCTCCAACTGTGCAGTTGCGTCGAAATGAATTGCTTGAATTCTAACGTCCATAATAACCTCCTTCTTTTTTTGCTCTTGGATGAGCATGATACACTTTTTTTAATTCCTCAAAGGTTGTATGCGTGTAAACACTGGTAGACGCTAAACTGCTATGACCTAATAAATCTTTCACAGCGTTCAGCTCGGCTCCGTTGTTTAACATACTCGTTGCAAATGAATGTCGTAACACGTGTGGACTTCGTTTCGCCAGCATGGGTATCTCCGACAATTGCTTTTTTACTATATTATAAACAATCCCCGTCGACAACTGGTTCCCGTTCTTTCGAACGAAAAACCATTCACCGGCTGCCTCAACCTCACGATCACGGACTTCCGTGTATGCAAGCATTAAGTTTTTTAAACCCTCCGCAAAAGGAATCAACCGCTGCTTGTTCCGCTTTCCGGTTACCTTGACCTGCATCGCCTCATAATCCACATCCACGTTTCGTATGCCGATTAACTCTGAGCGGCGCATCCCGGTATCGTATAGCATCTCAATGACCAACCGATTCCTCACACCTTCAAAATCCTCATCAAATCCGTCCCCGTCCAACAACGCCTCCAACTCGCTATCCTTAATAAAATAAGGTAAGGGTTTCTTCGTTTTCGGACCGCTCACCAATCTCAACGGATTCGCGGAGACAATCCCCCGTTTCATGAGAAACTTAAAAAAAGATTTCAAAGAACTTAATTTCCGGTTTACCGATACGGGAGAAAGCTTCTCGTCCATCAAACTGACGATCCAGCTTCTCACGAAATCCGAGTCGATTTCCCCGGGGTTGAATACACCTTCTCGATGCTCTCTTACATACCTCTGAAATTGGTCCAAATCTTTCGAATAGGCACCAATCGTATAATTGGAATAGTTCCGCTCATACCTGAGATAGTTTAGAAAGTCATCGATCAGCATATTCTCGTTGCATCAACATTCATGCAACGAAAATAGGAATAAGAATTCAATAAAACAAGCCCGGAAGCTATAATTATTCTTCTACTTGTTGCAAATGCTGTACGTAGATAGCACGCATAGTCTGCTTTCTCTTCGTAACAGACGGTTTCTCGAAAGCCTGACGGCCTCTCAATTCCTTGACTACACCTGTTTTCTCGAACTTTCTCTTGAATTTCTTAAGCGCCTTCTCGATGTTTTCGCCTTCTTTTAATGGAACTACGATCATAATTTAAATTGTTATATTGTTTAATTATTTATATCCTCAAATTGAGCGGCAAAATTACTGATTGTTTCGGGATTAGCAAAACTTTCAGCGATTATTTTTATAAAAGATGCCTTTCTCCGTAATTATAGCCGTGATTAGCTCGTGGGGAGTAATGTCGAAGGCGGGGTTGTAGACTTTTACGTCTTTCGGGGCCATACGCCTTGAATACCACATCTCGGTGACCTCATCGGGGTTACGTTCCTCTATTACAATGGAATCGCCGTCCGGGCACGAGCTATCGATGGTGAATGTCGGGCCTAATACATAGAAGGGGATCTTGTAATGCCGGGCCAAGATAGCCACCCCGGACGTGCCGATCTTATTCGCCACGTCACCATTGGCGGCTACACGGTCGCAACCTACGACCACGGCTTGCACCCAGCCTTTCCGCATGACGATAGAGGCCATATTATCGCAAATCAGCGTCACGTCCACGCCGGCCCTGCTTAGCTCATAGGCCGTGAGCCGGGCGCCTTGCAACAAAGGACGGGTCTCGTCGGCGAAGACCTTGAAACCATAGCCTCTCTCCTGCCCCAGATAAATCGGCGCCAAGGCGGTGCCATACTCCGAGACCGCCAGATGTCCGGCGTTGCAATGCGTAAGGATTCCCATCCCGGGACGGAGTAGCTCCAGACAGTTCTCGCCGATCTGCCGGCAAGCGGCGGCGTCTTCCTCCCGGATCGCGATCGCTTCCTTATATAATAGCTCTTTCCATTCCGGGACAGACAAGGTTGGATGAGCGACCAATACCCGCTCCATCCGGTTCAGCGCCGCCACCAGATTCACCGCCGTCGGACGGGAACCAGCCAGATACTCCTTGATCTTCCGAAACTCATTCACGAAAACGGATTTCTCCGCCGTATCGATCCGACGGGCGCAGACATAGATACCATAAGCGGCCGCTATCCCGATAGCAGGTGCTCCACGTACCTTTAATTTATAGATGGCATCCCATATCTCCTCGGCAGTGGTAAGGGTCAGATACGCTTCCTTACCCGGCAGCAGAGTTTGGTCCAAAATGATCACACCGTCCGCTTGCTCGTTGAAACGCACGGTCTTTAAATCAGATAGAGTTTGTATCATTCGATATGAATATATTAATAGTTCACGGGGCCCAGCGTAGCTTCTATCGCCACCCCTGCGGCGGTAACCGCTATCGCTCCTACGACAAGGCCTGCCGTAGCTCCATGAGTCTCTTTCACGTAAAAGAAATCGCCGGATTGCTGCTGTCCCTCATCGAAATACCGGGGAGCCACGTCGCCGACCTTGATCAATTTCGCCAGATAGAAGTTCCGCTCAAAAGAGGAATGCTTCAAGGGCTTCCCATTGGTCCCTCCGGCGAACAACGTCAGGTAGCTACGGAATCTCAGCGGAGAATCTTCTTCCGTAAAATCCTTCACTCGGATATTTACGGTGGTGTTTGCTTTCGTTGTCATTTGCTCCTTTACATACTCTTCCTTCGGGATCTCGCTAAACGGGAAGTTGGCTAATTGCAAAGGCGTATTGACTAATTTGGAATGCGGCGGGATAAACTCAACGCCCTTCGGCAAACTCACATCACCGGAGAAGGAACCTTCCGAGTAGCTCCACCCGCTGCTGCTCCTATCGCTCCAATGAAAGGAGCTACCGGATGCCACGCTAGAGCTCTCGCCTCTCACCGAGGCCACTTTCGGATCGTAGGTGGTAGCCACGTCATCGATAATCAGCGCCGACCGCCCCCAATCCACATACAAGGGTTCATCCAATTTATTATAAATGGTAATAGTAACCGGGGCGTTCTCTCCCCAGAAACGATAAGAGATACGTACCGTATCGTTTTCCTGCACAAAATCACCTCTCTCATTCTTCTCCCCAACGGGGTCATTCGAGTTCAACATCGAATAATAATAAGAAGAACATGCGCTCAAGCCGAGAAGCAGAGCCGCAAAGACAAAAAGATAAAGCAGATTCCTCATGGCACTTCTTATTTGTTTCTACAAAGTTAGCAAATTATTCCTTGATATCTATTGGGTGCCTTATCTTTAACTTGATTTAAAGGGATCGGTTCACAAGGTTGTGGACCACAAGGCTGTGAGCCCATACACGTTTATCATAACCTTTAGCTCTTTTATCCGGAATCCTTACCCTTTTCTCTTTTATATATTGTACCTTTGAAGCTGAAGTATTCATTATCCACCATCCGTTAGACGATCATCTAACTAATGGTGGATGATCTTCCAACAGTTGGTGCATGATCATGCAACGGCTGTTGAAAGATGAATTCTTCTTGAAGAAACCGCTAAGCTCGCCTATAAAAACGAGTAAGCGATCTAGAAAAATCGGACAAAAGATCTATAACCATTTAAACACAGCACAGATGTCAGCAAATTACAAGTTAGTCAGAAATCCCAACCCGAATCCAGAGGAATCCGGGAAGTCATTACCCCTACATCCTCGTTTGGTCTCTTGCGGGACGATACATACGGATGAGTTCATCAGCAGAGCGAAGTCCCGGTCTTCTTTCTCTCCCGCGGATATGAAAGGGATCTTGCAGCTTTTCCAAGACATGATGGTGGACTTCCTCATGTTCGGTTATAACGTGGAGCTAGAGGGGATCGGTACTTTCAGCGTCTCACTGAAAAGCCGGCCCGTGATGGAAAAGAATGAGATCCGGGCGGAATCCATCCATTTCAAGGACGTGAAGTTCAGATCGTCCAAGGAACTAAGAGACCGGCTGAAGACCATGCCGGTGTTTCGTGACGAGTACACGGTTAGCGATCCCGCATATCCCTCCGCCAAGGAATGCGAGCAAGAGGTATTCCGTTATCTGGAGACGAACCCTTTTATCCACCAGAAGAAGTATATGTCGCTCTGCGGATGCTCCAGAAGTAAGGCTTCCCTCGACTTGCGGCGGCTGGTAGAGGAAGGGAAACTGCGGTGGGAAAAGCTGGGTACTTCCCATCTATATTATAAGGTAGAAGAGCCGGTTTCCGGCGAGACAAATCCAAAATAATTCATTAACTTTGCGAGTATTAATGTTGACTAAAATAAAATGCGATGAAAACAAACATTCCTGAACGTATCGCCGCCCTACGGGAGGCTATGAGGCAACAGAAGGTTGACGCTTACATCATACCCAGTTCCGACCCGCACCTAAGCGAGTATCCGGCCGATCGCTGGAAATCGAGAGAATGGATATCCGGCTTCACCGGCTCGGCGGGAACGATCGTGGTCACCGCGGACAAGGCGGGCTTATGGACTGATTCCCGGTATTTCCTGCAAGCGGCCAGCCAGCTGGAAGGTTCCGGTATCGAACTCTATAAGTTGGCGCTTCCGGAGACACCGTCTATCACGGAATTCCTCTTGCATGAGTTACACGCCGGACAGGCCGTAGGGCTGGACGGGCAAACCTATAGCGCCGCCGAAGCGAGTGCCTTGGCAAATAAACTAAGCCGTAAAGAAATCAAGCTGGATACCTCAGCCGACCTGATCGAGGGTATCTGGAAGGACCGTCCCGCCGTTCCCGGAAACCCGATATTCGAGATGCCGGAAGCATTAAGCGGAGCCTCCGTGCACGAGAAACTAGACCTAATCAATAACCAGTTGCGGAGCGAGGGCGCCGACTGCTTGATCCTCGCCGCCTTAGACGAGATCGCGTGGACATTCAATATCCGGGGTACGGACGTGACCTATAACCCGGTCGTAGTCAGCTACGCCTTCGTATCGGAGGATGAGAGCGTGCTTTTCATCAAGCCGGAGAAGCTGACCGCCGAGATCACCGAGCATTTGAAGAAAGAAGGGGTTACGCTGGCCGAATACTCCATGATCCAGAGGTATCTGTCCCGCCTACCGGAAAATAGCCGGGTATTCGTGGATATGAACAAGACGAACGTCTCCTTATACGACGCGATCCCGGGAAGCTGTACGATCGTGGAAGGGATCTCCCCCGCCAACCACTTGAAGAGCATCAAGAACGAGACCGAGATCAAGGGATTCCAAAACGCCGTGGTAAAAGATGGTGTCGCCTTGACAAAATTCTATATCTGGCTGGAGAAACAAATGGCGGAAGGAGCCCAAGTTACAGAGATCAGCGCCGCCGAGAAGCTGACAGCCTTACGTGCGGAACAACCGCAATACATCATGGATAGCTTCGGCACGATCTGCGGCTACGCCGAGCATGGAGCGATCGTTCATTATTCCGCTACGCCGGAGACGGACGCGACCTTGAAGCCGGAAGGATTGCTTTTGATCGATTCCGGCGCGCAATATCTGGACGGTACGACGGATATCACCCGCACGATCGCCCTTGGAGAGCCGACGGAGCAGATGAAAAAGGATTTCACCCGTGTGTTGAAAGGTACGATCAGCTTGGCGAAAAGCAAGTTTCCCGCCGGTACACGAGGTTCCCAGATCGATATCCTTGCCCGTAAAGCGCTATGGGATTCCGGCATTAATTACTTGCACGGAACCGGTCACGGTATCGGCCATTGCCTGAACGTACACGAAGGCCCCCAAAGCATCCGCATGGAGGAGAACCCGGTGACCTTGAAGCCCGGAATGGTGATCAGCGACGAGCCGGCCATGTATCGTACCGGCGAATACGGTATCCGTACGGAGAACATGATCTTGGTACGTGAGGACAGCGAAACGGAATTCGGGAAATTCCTAGGATTCGATACGCTGACGCTTTGTTTCATCGACACGAGCTTGATTATCATCCCCATGCTCTCTGTCCGTGAGCACGCTTGGCTGAACAAGTACCACCAAATGGTATACGACAAGATCAGCCCGTTCTTGAACGAGGAGGAGAAAGCTTGGCTGAAAGAGAAAACAACAGAAATTTAAACAACTAAAAATGGCATTAATTAAATCCGTTCGTGGCTTTACCCCGAAGATCGGTAAAGACACTTTTTTAGCAGACAACGCCACGATTATAGGTGACGTAGAGATCGGTGAAGGTTGCAGTATCTGGTTTGGCACCGTGCTTCGCGGCGACGTGAACTCGATTCGCATCGGCAACGGCGTAAACGTACAGGATGGTTCCGTCCTTCACACCTTATATGAGAAATCGACGATCGAGATCGGCGATGATGTATCCATCGGCCATAACGTAACGATCCACGGGGCGAAGATTTGCAATGGCGCCTTGATCGGAATGGGCTCCGTGGTATTGGATCACGCCGTAGTAGGCGAGGGAGCGATCATCGCCGCAGGTTCCGTAGTACTAAGCAAGACGATCGTCGAGCCGGGCAGTATCTACGCCGGAGTTCCCGCTAAGTTCGTCAAGAAGGTTGATCCCGAGCAAGCGAAGGAGATCAACCAGAAAATAGCCAAAAACTACCATATGTATTCTTCTTGGTATAAAGAATAAGGACATGTATTTGATTATTTGAATTATAAACCATATATTTGTATCTATGAAAAAAAGGACAATAATATGGAGTTAGTAATCTTTCTTGGAGTTGTCGGGATTATTTGCCTAATAGGCTTAATTTACACGTATACCCCTTCAGGCAAAAAGTGGTTACATGAAAAATAATTCAAATAAAGGAATTCAAAACAATAAACACTATTTGTCTCGAAGCGTGAGATGGATAGTGTTTATTTTTATAGTAGGAATCGGAGGGTATCTAACGTTACCCTCCAATTATTATTTGCGCAGAGCGCTTACTCATTTATTACCCAAGATCGATCAATATCCGATTTTCGAGAACCGGGTCGTAAAAGCAGGTTCGCCCCGCCCTTGGGAACTATCGGAAGCTTACAATACGAAAAGTATTCCAGAGCGTTATCTTCCCCGGTTTGAGGAGCTGGGTACGGTTGCCTATGTAATCATCCAAGACAATCGACTGCTATTCGAGCAATATTGGGAAGATTATTCCCCGGAATCGCATAGCAACTCCTTCTCGATGGCGAAAAGCATCGTCTCGTTAGCGATCGGCTGCGCTATCGACGATGGATTTATCCGCGATGTCGATCAACCGGTAAGCGACTTTTTCCCGGAATTCAAGGGATACGACGGAAAGGCCCTAACGCTTCGCCATTTGCTGACCATGAGCGCCGGCGTGGATTTCGACGAGGCTTACAGCTCTCCTTTCTCTCCTACCACCCAGTTGTATTATGGCGATGACCTACAGGAAATCGCCTTCGGGATGAAAGAGATCGACGAGCCCGGCGTAAACTTTATCTACCAAAGCGGCGTGACACAACTGCTGGGCTTTATCGTGGAGAAGGCTACCGGGGAGAAACTCAGCGATTATGTATCCCGCAAACTATGGACTCCGATGCACGCTGAGGAAAGCGCCCTTTGGAGCCTCGACCGGAAGGACGGCATGGAAAAAGCCTATTGCTGTTTCAACAGTAACGCCCGTGATTTCGCCCGCTTCGGACAATTATTACTCAACAACGGTCAATGGGATGGCCAGCAATTGATCTCTCCCGCTTATCTGGCGGAAGCGACAAGCCCCGATACCCGTCTTGTCTATAAGGATCTCGGCAAACCCAACCATTGTTACGGATTCCAATACTGGATTCTCGATTACAAAGGGATGAAGATCCCTTATATGAGAGGAATCTTGGGGCAATATGTCTTCACGCTCCCGGAAAAGAACGCCGTGATCGTAAGACTCGGGCACAAACGCAGCGATACTTATACCGCCGACCAACATTATCCGGACGATATAAATACATGGTTGGACGCGGCGATGGACTTACTTCAATAAGAATCTATTTATCAAACGATCTAAAAATAAACGCACATGAGAAAAACGATTTTAACGACAGCGCCATTGGCGGCACTCCTATTGCTTTCTTGCGCACAGAAACCCAGTACGCAAAAGCCGGACATCACGTATATGCCGCAACCACCGTTCAATCCGCCGACGTATGTTTGCTACAAGGCCCCCGCTCCTATCAAGATCGACGGAAAGCTTTCTCCCGGGGAATGGGACGCGATACCTTGGACCAGCGACTTCGTGGATATCGAAGGAGACAAACGCCCGGCCCCTCACTTCCAGACCCGGGCCAAGATGACTTACGATGATAACGGAATGTACTTCGCCGTCCTTATGGAGGAGCCGCACGTATGGGCGACCATCACGGAACACGACGCCGTGATCTTCCATGACAACGACTTCGAGATCTTCCTGAATCCTACGAACGACACCCATAATTATCTGGAGTACGAGGTGAACGCCTTAGGTACGGAATGGGACTTGTTCTTAACCCGCCCCTACCGGGATAATCCGCAAGTATTGAATAACTGGGAGTTCGCTGGAATGAAATCCGCTGTTTATGTGGACGGTACGCTGAATAACCCGAAAGACACGGATAAATCATGGAGCGTAGAGGTATTCATTCCTTGGACTTCCGTATTCCAAATGGACAGAGGAAAAGAAAAGCCGGAAATCGGCGAGCAGATCCGTGTGAACTTCTCCCGTGTGGAATGGACAACGGACGTGAAAGACGGTAAATACGTGAAAGTCCCTATCCAAGGAGAGGATAAGATTCGCGAGTACAACTGGGTATGGGCGCCTACCGGGGTAATCAATATCCATATGCCCGAATACTGGGGTTATGTTCAAATATCGGATAAGATTGCGGGAGAAGGTGAGACTCCTTTCGTAAAACATCCTTCGGAGGAGACGAAATGGATCTTGCGTAATTTATATTACCGTCAGAATGAGTTCGCCGCGACCTTCGGGCATTATGCCGATAACATCAACGACTTGAAGGCAAACGAGTTATGCCCGCAAGAGATCGCCAATCAACTGGAAATACATACGACACCTTCCATGTATGAGATATCGCTACCCGCACCAGACGGTACGGTATGGAAGATCCGGCAAGACGGTCTGGTATGGCCTAAAAAGAAATAACACAATTTATTAATCAACTAAAATATCATGAAGCAAAAGAATTTATGGATAGCGGCCTTGGCTTTAGGCATCACGCTATCGGCTCACGGACAACAAAGCGGTGGAGGCATCTCACCCACGATGTTGCAGCAAATCAAACAGTCTTATCAGGGAACGCCGGCCGATAAGGCGATCCGTAACGCAATCACCAATAACGACATCAACAAGCTTGCCGTTAATGGGGAGAGCAAGAACAATTTGGATACTTACTTCTCCAATAAGGTAGAGAGCAAAGGGATCTCCAACCAACGTTCCTCGGGCCGTTGCTGGCTTTTCACGGGATTGAACGTATTCCGTGCGCAGGCGATCCATAAATACGACATGGGTGAATTCCAATTCTCCCAGAATTATTCTTTCTTCTGGGATCAATTGGAGAAAGCGAACCTTTTCTTACAGGGCATCATCGATACTCGTCTGAAACCGATGGACGACAAGATGGTGGAATGGTTATTCAAGAACCCGATCGGAGACGGAGGGCAGTTCACGGGTGTCTCCGATATCTTGACCAAGTATGGCGTGGTTCCCGCCGAGGTCATGGTAGAGACCAACAGTAGCAACAGTACCGGACGCATGAGCAACCTGATCGGATTAAAGCTGAAAGAATACGGCTTGCAACTTCGCGACCTGTCTACGACCAAAGGCACGACCGTAGCGGATCTGGAGAAAAAGAAAACAGAGATGCTAGGTACGATTTACCGTATGCTCGTATTGAACTTGGGAGAGCCGCCTACGAAATTCACGTGGACTCGCAAAGACGCTAAAGGGAATCCGGTAGAGACGAAGGAATATACGCCTCAGTCCTTCTTCCAAGAATATATCGGGGACGATTTGAAAAACAACTATGTCATGTTGATGAACGATCCGAGCCGCGATTATTATAAGCTGTATGAGATCGATTACGACCGCCACGCTTACGATGGCAAGAACTGGACGTACGTAAACCTTCCGATCGAGGATATCAAACAAATGGCTATCGCTTCCATCAAGGACAGCACCATGATGTATTTCTCTTGCGACGTGGGCAAGTTCTTCGATCGTGACAGAGGTATTCTGGATGTAAACTTCTACGATTACGGTTCACTGATGGGTACGACTTTCGGCATGGATAAGAAACAACGTATCCAAACATTCGCCAGCGGTTCCTCACACGCCATGACCTTGATGGCTGTTGACCTCGACGCAAATGGAAAGCCGAAGAAATGGATGGTTGAGAATAGTTGGGGCCCCGGAGCGAACGCCGGCCACCTCATCATGACAGACCAATGGTTTAATGAGTATATGTTCCGTCTGGTAGTCAACAAGAAGTACATCACGGATCAAGTAAAAGAGATCTTGAAACAAACACCGACTCGCCTTCCCGCTTGGGACCCGATGTTCGCTGAAGAGGATTAAAATAAAATACGGATGAGATAGACAACGCGAATCGTTCAATTACCAATCCGTACATCTATCTCATCCGTATTCCATTGCTATATCAAAAGAGTCTGGGCATACAATCACTCGAATAGCAAACCCGGCTTTATCTATTAACGGATATGGATTTGCCGCAAGATTTGATCCGTCGCTCCTACACTGTTTTTCACAAAATCACCGGCAGCTTGCCCGGAGGTTTCCAAGGCTGTCGGGTCGGTCAATAACTCGTCCATCTTCGTTCGGAAAGAGGAATCGTCTGTGATGGAGAAACCACCACCTACGGCGATCAGATCCTTCGCCTCCTTAAACTTATGGTATCTCGGGCCGAATAAGACCGGCATCCCATAAACGGCGGCTTCCAACGTGTTGTGGATACCCGCTCCGAAACCACCACCGATATAAGCGATCTGTCCATAGCGATAAATGGAAGATAAGAGTCCGAAACTGTCGATGATCAAGCAATCCTTATCGGCCAGATCATCCTCATGCGCCTCCGATAGACGGACGGACGGACGTTTTAGCATCGCCTCGATAGAAAGGAGATGTTCCCGGTGAATCTCATGCGGGGCGATAATCAACTTCATCTCCGGATGCTCATGGAAATAAGGGATAAAGATCGCCTCGTCTTGAGGCCATGAACTGCCGGCCACCATCACGATCGGCCTCTTACCCTCCTTGCTTTCCAAGAAACGTTTGATAAACGGAAGCTCACGAGCTTGCTTACGGACATCCAACACCCGATCAAAACGGGTATCGCCGGTCACCGTCACATTCGTGATACCGAACTCGTTCAAGAGTTTCATCGAACGCTCGTCCTGAACAAAAAGATGATTAAAATAAGATAGCATCTTCCGGTACGGCTTTCCGAACCATTGGAAAAATAGCTGGTCGGGGCGGAATATAGCGGAAATGATATAAACCGGTATTCCCCGCTTCCGCAACTCACGCAAATAGTTCCCCCAAAACTCGTACTTGATAAATATGGCGATCGCCGGGTTCGCCAAATTCAGGAACTTCTTCACCCGGAAAGGCGTATCGAAAGGAAGGTAGCAGATCACGTCCGCTCCCTTGTAATTCTTCCGTACCTCATAGCCAGAGGGAGAAAAGAAAGTCAGCAACACCTTATACTCCGGATGTTCCGCCTTGATCTTCTCGATCATAGGGCGCCCTTGCTCGAACTCGCCCAGCGAGGAGGCATGGAACCAGATGTATTTAGCGTTCCGGTCGATCTTCTCACGAAGTATGGAATTTGTTTTCCATTGCCCGAATCGCATCAGTCTCGCCTTTTTATGGAAAGGCGAGATCAAAGCGACTACAAAAGCGTAGAGATGTATTGCTAAACTGTACATGATTATTTTAATATCTCGATAGCCCGTTGGATACGGCGGATAGACTCCTCTTTACCTAAAGCCTCGGTGATATCAAAGATGCCGGGGCCCTTGCCCTCGCCAACCAAGGCCAGACGGGCGGCGTTCATGATATTCCCCAAATGATATCCCTTGCTCTCGATCCAAGCCTTGCACTCGTTCTCGGTACCTTCTACGTCGAACGGCTCACGGGCACGCAATTGCTCGATAAACTCACCCAATTGAACAGCCGAATCTTCCTTCCAGCGTTTCTTGCGAGTCTTCTCATCGTACTCCGTCGGGGCGATAAAGAAGAAAGAGCAAAGATCCCATAACTCACTCACGAAATTGACACGGCCTTTCATCATACCGACTACTTTCTCTACATAAGCATGGGTAGTCTGGATACCGTGGCTTTCCACGATCGGCAAGAATAGGTCAGCGATCTCCGTATTACTCTTCTCCAGCAAATAGTGATGGTTAAACCATCTGCCTTTCTCATAATCGAACTTAGCACCGCTCTTGCTGCAACGAGACAGGTCGAACAAACGGATCAAATCATCCATGCTCATCACCTCTTGATCATTACCCGGATTCCAACCCAGCAAAGCAAGGAAGTTTACGACAGCCTCGGGGAAGTAGCCACTCTCACGATAGCCCGATGAAACATCACCCGTCTTCGGATCGTGCCATTCCAAGGGGAATACAGGGAAGCCCAGACGATCGCCGTCACGCTTGCTCAACTTACCATTACCTTCCGGTTTCAACAGCAACGACAGGTGGGCGAAACTAGGCATCGTATCTTCCCAACCGAAGAAACGATATAATAATACGTGAAGCGGCGCGCTCGGCAACCACTCCTCACCACGGATCACATGGGTAACCTCCATTAAATGGTCGTCAACGATATTCGCCAAGTGGTAAGTAGGCAATTGGTCAGCCGATTTATATAATACTTTATCATCCAAGATAGAGGAGTTGATAACGACCTCGCCACGGATCAAGTCATTCACATGGATATCCTCATTCGGCTCGATCTTAGCACGAACCACATACTGATGACCGGACTCGATTAGGTTCTGAACCTCTTCAGGGGAAAGTGTCAACGAGTTGCGCATTAGCGAACGGGTAGAGGCGTCGTATTGGAAATTGGCGATCTCCTTCCGTTTCTCCTCCAACTCGGCAGGCGTATCGAACGCTATATAAGCATGGCCATCGTTCAGCAATTGATCGACATACTTCTTGTAGATCTCACGACGCTCGCTCTGGCGATACGGGCCGTAGTTGCCGCCGAAGCTCACGCCCTCGTCGAACTTGATACCTAGCCAAGTCAAGGCCTCGATGATATAGTCTTCCGCCCCGGGAACGAAGCGTTGAGAATCCGTATCCTCGATACGGAGAATCATATCACCGCCATTCTGTTTAGCGAATAAATAGTTGTATAAAGCCGTGCGGACACCTCCGATATGCAGCGCCCCCGTAGGACTAGGCGCAAAGCGTACTCTTACTTTTCTTTGAGTCATAATACTTACATTCTATAATAATGCGGCAAAAGTACGCCTTTTTTTCCGCTTAGTGAAGTTTTTTACGTATATTTCGGACGCTAAAAGGAATCTATATGAAACAAAAGAATTACAATATACCGACCGTGGTCTACTTCGTGGTGACCGCATTACTTATCGCCTACTTCTTCCCCCGGGAGGGAAAATTCCGTTATCAGTTCTATGAAGGCAAGCCTTGGAGGTACGGATTGCTCACCGCCCCGAGCGATTTCCCGATCTACAAGACCGACGACGAGGTAAAAGCGGAGAAAGACAGCGTACTCCGTAAGTTCGAGCCTTATTACCGCATAAACCCCGGCATCCAAAAGGAAGAGATCGAGAAACTGCGCGCCAACTACAATAACGACAATAGCCTGCGAAGCAAAGTATCCCCCGCTTACATGCAGTACATCGAGAGCAGTCTAATTAACTTATACAAGAACGGTATCATCTCATCGCAGGATCTGGACGAGCTACGGAAAGAGGAATACTCACGTGTCAACCTCTTGGAGAACGCCGTCGCACAGCCCCACTACGTGAGCGACTTCTTCACCGTGCGCACCGCCTACGAGTTCATTATCAACAACTGCCCGTCACGGCTGGACAAATCCATCCTGCAATCGTGTGACATCAATAACTACCTCACCGAGAACATATCCTATGCCGCTGACATGTCCGACAAGATCAAGGAGGATATGCTACAGGGCGTATCGATCGCCAACGGCATGGTACAAGCCGGAGAACGTATCGTAGACCGGGGCGAGATCATTGACAACCATACCTACAACGTGCTCCGTTCCCTAAAGGCCATACACGAGGCTAAGACCGGGGGCACGCAGACGCAAGGCATCATATTGGCCGGACAATTCGTGCTCGTCTTCGGGCTAATGTTCTGTTTCTGGCTCTACCTATGGTCTTTCCGCTTGAAGATATTCCACAACCGGAAGAACGTACTATTCTTGATCCTCTGCATATTCGTGAGTTGCATCCTTACGGAACTATGTGTTACCTACGCATTATTCAACGTATATATATTGCCGTTCGCCATCGTACCGATCGTAGTACGTACCTTCTTCGATTCCCGGACGGCGCTTTTCACGCACCTTATCATCGTGCTGATCTGCTCGTTGATGGTACCTTTCCCGCATGAGTTCCTGTTGTTGCAAATCGTGGCGGGTATGGTAGTGACGTTCAGCTTGAAGGAGTTGAGCGAACGTTCGCAACTGATCCGTTGCGCCGTCTTCATCTTCCTCTCCTACGCCGCCTGCTACCTCAGTCTCACGTTGTATCAAGAGGCGAACTTAAACAAGATCAACTGGATGATGATGCTTTATTTCGGTATCAACTTCATCCTGCTGATGTTCACCTACGTATTGGTATATATGTTGGAGAAGACGTTCGGATACGTGTCCAGCATCACGCTGGTGGAACTGTCCAACATCAACAACCCGATCTTGAAGAAGCTTAGCGAGACTTGCCCGGGTACGTTCCAGCACTCCTTACAGGTATCCATCCTAGCCTCCGAGGCGGCTGCCAAGATCGGTGCGAACTCGCAATTGGTCCGTACCGGCGCCCTTTACCATGACATCGGAAAGATGAGCAACCCAGTCTTCTTCACCGAGAACCAGACAAGCGTGAACCCGCATAACCAGCTGGCATTCGACCAAAGCGCGCAGATCATCATCAGCCACGTCACCGAGGGCGTGAAGATCGCCGAGAAGGCCCTGTTACCCAAGGCGGTTATCAGCTTCATCCGTACGCACCACGGGCGTGGCAAGGCGAAGTATTTTTACAACTCTTTCAAGAACCAATACCCGGACAAGCCGATTAACGACGAGCTATTCACCTACCCCGGCCCGAATCCCTTCTCGAAGGAGACCGCCGTACTGATGATGGCCGATTCCGTGGAAGCCGCCTCCCGCAGCTTGAAGGAACATACCGAAGAGAGTATCAGCGCCTTGGTGAACAAGATCATCGACGGGCAGATCGCCGACGGCTTGCTAAAGAGCGCTCCGCTGACCTTCAAGGACGTGGAGACCATAAAGAGCGTATTCGTAGACAAACTGAAAACCATGTTCCATACCCGAATCAGCTATCCGGACTTGAAAAAACAATAATTATCAAGCAGATAGGCATACAGCCATCGGCACAGAACCATAATGCCTATTGTAAGGTTCTTATAATCGCAGTTATAAGCATCTTACAATGGGCATTCTAGCAACCTTACGATGGGCATCGTAATAATCGGCAATATTCCAACAACCCGGCGCAAGCGTCTTCCAATAGATCCAAGACCAGCTCAAAGCCCTCGGCACCGCTATAATAAGGATCCGGGACGTGATCGTACAACTTATTCCGGGAGAACTCGGTCATCCGATGTATCTTAGCTACGGATTCCAGATCGGGAGCCATCCGTTTCAAATCCGTTATATTTTGGTCGTCCATGCCGATAATCAAATCGAAGTCATGGAAGTCCCACTGACGTACCGGACGGGAGATCGAATCCAACGAATATCCCCTGCGAGCCGCATGCGCCCGCATCCTTGAATCTGCCCAGTCTCCCTCATGATAGCCGGTGATCCCGGCGGAATCGATCTCGATCCGAGCTTCCAGCCCCGCATCCTTCACCAACTTCTTCATTACCGCCTCCGCCGAAGGGGAACGGCATATATTTCCCAAACACACAAACAACAACCGTATCTTTTCCTCCTTCATCCCTAAGCTCCTTTCCTTTAATTTTCAATTTTCAATTCTCAATTCTCCATTTTCAATTCTCAAGCCGGGTCCACATCATAATGAACCAACAACTGCTTAAATAGCGCATATCCCTGCATCTCCGCATGAATCCCCTCCAATATCTCACGAAGCGGAGCGATCCCGGCGGATATCTCGATCTTCAAGACGATCTTCTTGATATGAAGCGTCTGTACCCGAGTGATAGGCGGCGTAACCGGCCCCAACACCCGCTCACCCAAACGAGCACGAAGTTTCTCGGCGTATAAAGCAGACATTTCCTGCAAAGCCTCCTCATTCCGACTTCGAAGGATCAAGACGATCAAACGGTAGTAAGGCGGGTAACGGAACATACTACGCTCGCTCAATTGCAAGCTCACCATTTCCTTATAAGCAAAATGCTGCACCATACGGATCAAAGGATGCTCCGGCTGAGTAGTCTGCAAGATCACCGTACCCCGCTTATCCCGTCGTCCGGCACGTCCGCTAACCTGTACCATCAATTGATAAGCCCGCTCGTGCGCCCGGAAGTCAGGGAAATTCATCAGGCTATCGGCACTCAGGATTCCGACCACGCTGACATTCCCGAAATCCAATCCCTTCGACAACATCTGGGTACCAATCAAGATTTGTGTCTTCCCCTTCTCGAAATCCGAGATGATCCGCTCGTAAGCCGTGCGGGTACGGGCCGTATCGAAATCCAGCCGCTCCACCTTCGCCGCTGGGAATTGCCCAGCGATCTCCTCCTCTACCTTCTCCGTACCGAAGCCTTGCATCTTGAACTCCGTCCCCTTACACTCGGGACATACCTGCGGCAAGCGGTAGGTATAACCGCAATAATGGCAAACCAGCTGATTATGCGCCTTGTGGTAGGTAAGGCTAACGTCGCAATTCACGCAACGAGGCACCCACCCGCACCCTCGGCACTCGATCATCGGGGCGAATCCCCGGCGGTTCTGGAATAGGATCGCCTGCTCGCCCCGGGATAGGGCCTCCCGCACCTTCTCCACCAACAGAGGGGAGAAAAGGGTATCTTTCATGATCTTCTTGCGCTTTAGCTCCTTCACGTCCACCGTAATAATCTCCGGCATCAAGCAATCACCGTAGCGGGTAGATAACTCAACCAGACCGTATTTCCCCGCCGTAGCGTTGAAATAAGAATCGATGGAGGGAGTGGCGGAACCCAATAAGGTCTTACCGCCGTGCATACCCGCCAAGACGATGGCAGCGTTACGGGCATGGTAACGGGGTGCCGGGTCCTGCTGCTTATACGTATTCTCATGCTCCTCGTCCACGATAATCAAGCCCAAGTCCTTAAACGGAAGGAAGAGGGACGAACGGACCCCCAATACCAGCATAGGCTCGTCGTTATGCAATAGCTTATTCCAAACTTCCACCCGCTCGTTATCCGAGAACTTAGAGTGGTAGACCAATAGCTTATCCCCGAATAATTTCGCCAGCCGTTCCGTGATCTGGGTCGTGATAGCGATCTCCGGCAACATATATAAAACCTGCCGCCCCAGCCGCAAGACCTCATGGATCAAACGGACGTATATCTCGGTCTTACCACTGGAAGTCACGCCATGAAGCAAGCAGACCTCTTTCGTCTTGAAAGCCTCATGGATCTCTCCATAGGCTTTCTCTTGCGCCGGACTGAGCGGATTCGGCTCTTGCAAGCGGCAGACAGATACTTGCAAACGACCCACCTCTTTCTCGTAACTCTCCAAGATACCCCGTTTCAGCAGCCCCTCCAATACCGCAGAGGTATAACCACTGCGTTCCAATAGCTCTTTCTTGGAAAGCTCCTTCGATAAAGCGGGATTCAAGGTATGGCTTAAATCCAAGAAGCTGACCAGCAGAAGCTCTTGCTTCTTCGCTCGTTTCAAATCCTCGAACACCGCCTGTAATTTCGTCTCATCCCGGTAAGCCTCGGCCAAACGGATAAACGCCTGTGTCTTGGGAACGAATCCTCGCTTTAGCTCCTCGCTCACCTCGACCGCCCCTTTCACCATCAAGGAAGAGACGATCGGGACAACATTTCGAAGACCGGTCTTCTTCTCCAACTCCGAGATCGTCAATTTCAAAACCCCGCTAAAAGCATCCAGTACCGCTTGCTCGTTCGGGCGCAAGGGGGCGGTGGCCTCGAAATCCTCATTATAAGTAACCGCCGTCTCGCTTTCCAACTTTAAGCCGGAAGGCAAGGCCGCCTTATACACGTCGCCCAGCTTACATATATAATAAGAAGATATCCATTTCCAGAAACGGAGTTGCGGACGGCGGAGCACCGGCGTGGCATCCAGCAAAGCGTAGATCTCCTTCGTCTCAAAATCGGATACCGGTTCCCGGTCGTGTACCTCCATGACGATAGCCGTATAATATCGTTTCTTCCCGAAATGCACGATCACCCGGCAACCGGGAGTCACGGCTCTCTCCAGATCTTCGGGTATCCGATAGGTATAGCTATTCTCCAAAGGAAGGGGAAGTATGACGTCCGCGTATTTCATTCAAACAGGTGTTTCATTACGAGCCCAAAAATAACAAAAAAGGCCGGACTTCTAAAGCCCAGCCTCTCTCATTTTATTTTCACCTATTTAGAACAAGATCGCTGCCGTGATAGACCATCCACGGTTCTTTCCGGCACCGTCGGAGAGGTTCACCTTCTCAATACTATAGTTATCAGTCAGTCCCAGACCATAATTGAAACCCACCTGCAAGTGGCTGATCAGTTCCACGCCGGCACCGAAGTTAAGACCTGCGCTGAAATTCTTCGCCTTCACCTGATCCGCTACGGAACCCGGGATATCCCAAAACTTATCACCGCCTACACGGAAACCGATATACGGACCGGCTGCCAAATACGCCTTGACGATCGGTAAACCGAATTTCCATTTCAAGTTGACCGGAACATCGATATAATCCGTCTTCATCGAAGTCTTAACCCCGCCAGCCGAGGTCGTCTCCAAACCTTTTTGCGAATACAACACCGCCGCATCGATCCCGACACCGACCAACGGTAAGGTCGTCTCGATCATCGGACCCACTTGAAAGCCGGTTACGTTATCCGCTTTCAACACGTCCGAGTTGAAATGAACAGACGATATATTCACACCTCCCTTGATACCGAATTTAAGCTGAGCGTTCGCCGGAAGCGCCATCAACGCTAGCAAGGCAACCATAACAAGTCCCACAATTTTCTTCATATTCATACTTCTTTTGTTAATTACTCGTTGCAAATAAACGCACTTTTCTAATAATAAACAAATATTCTCTATAGAGTGTTCACGGAATACCCCAGTCCTTTAAACGCAAAGAAAGCATGCATCTTACACACGGAGCTCATCCCGTCGGTCAGATTCATGCTTCTTTCCCTAATTATTATGGCAAAATAATTATCCGAAACCATGAGACGACTTGATAAGAAAACCTTGGATAAAGAATAGTAAAAACCGGATACGGTTCTTGCGTTCTCTTCCGGCCTTTCCTCGAAGCCGTCGAAAATATACACGCCTTGCAGGTCTTCTGACTTACTTCCGGTCTTAAGCGCCTTCCCATTCACTTGAATGAACAGTGGCAACAGTATTGCTCAACCCGTTTATGAAGCTTACAGCAGCGGGACTGTCCGGGATTCTCACCCGATTCCCTTTTAATCCCTATCCGGCGATTGCCGAAAGGGAACAAAGCATGTAGCAAAGATACATAAAGTTTTGATGTAGCCTAACACTTTCCACAAAAAATATCCTTATATTCCCGGTTCCTGATATAGCATAAAGCCGCCCCGATAGCCGTGCGATACTCGGCATACTCCGGTATCTTGAAATGGACATCGCACATCTCCTCCAGACGGGGGAAAATATCCGGGCATTGTGGCAAGCGAGTCAGGTTACCGATCAATACGATATTCTTGATATCGCCATTTAACGAGGCGAAAACAGCTCCTTGTCCGATGGTCTGCAAGACCATATGAACGATACCGAGAGCGATATCCTCAACCTTAGCGTTCGCGTCCGCTTTTCCGAAAATAGAGGCTGTCACGTCCAGCGGCAGGCCGGGTAGCGGATGCGGCGTAATATCCCGGATATGCAAGTCGATATCATTCAAGGAACCGTGCTCGGCCAAAGACGCTATTTGGTGAAAGTCATGCGTTTTCAATAATAGCTTAGACAAGCCGAGGATTGTTCCGCCACCGATACCCAATCCCCCGATATGCTCGATCGTGGAGCCTTGTACCTTGACAAAGGAGGTACCCGTTCCCATGCTGACCACCAATAGACTGTCCAGTCCCGTATTATATTGCGCCCCTAGCCCATTCGCAAGGAACTCATCCGTCTTCGCAGTTGGTAAGCCATATAAAGGTTGATCGATATAAGCACTACCTACACCTGTCAAGATCACTTTCTCTATATTCGAGAGCGAGATGTTATTATCATAAATATATTTACCGAAGGCCCCGAATAAAGAGGTTACCGGATCGGTAGCTTTCACGAACATCGGGTTCTTGATCTTCTTATCCTCCACGCCGACGATCTTGGTCGTGCTACCTCCCACATCTATACCTATAACGATTCCCATGATTCTTTCCCTTTTTAATTGAATAATCGCTACAAAAGTACATAAACCCGCATACAATACTAAAAAAGGCCGGACAAAATCAATTGTCCAGCCTCTCTTTATTTAAAAACCGTAAGGTCTAAACTCCATTTATTCGCCTAACAAGATCTCAAGGATCTGGCAAGCTGCCTTCGATACGGAAGTACCCGGGCCAAAGATAGCGGCAACGCCAGCCTTATACAAGAAATCATAGTCTTGAGCCGGGATTACACCTCCAGCAATAACGATGATGTCCTCACGACCTAGTTTCTTCAACTCCTCGATAACCTGCGGAACCAACGTCTTATGACCAGCGGCCAAAGAAGAAACGCCCATTACGTGAACGTCGTTCTCCACAGCTTGACGGGCAGCCTCGGCCGGAGTCTGGAACAACGGTCCCATATCTACGTCGAAACCACAGTCCGCATAACCAGTAGCGACAACCTTAGCGCCACGGTCGTGTCCGTCCTGACCCATCTTAGCGATCATGATACGAGGCTGACGGCCTTCTTTCTTAGCGAATTGCTCGCAAAGCTCGCAAGCTTTCTGGAAGTCTGCGTCTTTCTTAGTTTCTGATGAATACACGCCTGAAATAGTTCTAATGATTGCTTTATAACGACCTACAACCACCTCGCAAGCATCGGAGATCTCTCCCAATGACGCACGCAAGCCGGCAGCCTTAACAGCCAACTCTAATAAGTTGCCCTTCTTCGTCTTCACGCACTCCGTGATATCAGCCAAAGCTTTTTGAACAGCGGCTTCGTCACGGTTAGCACGCAACTCCTTCAAAGCGGCGATCTGCTCGTTACGTACGGCTGTATTATCGATCTCAAGGATATCGATCGGATCTTCCTTCGGCAAACGATATTTGTTAACACCAACGATGGTCTGAACACCAGAGTCGATACGAGCCTGTGTACGAGCGGCAGCTTCCTCGATACGCATCTTAGGAAGACCTGTCTCGATGGCTTTCGCCATACCACCCATGCTCTCGATCTCTTGGATCAATGCCCAACCTTTATGTACCAACTCATTCGTCAAAGACTCTACATAGTAAGAACCAGCCCACGGGTCGATCTCCTTACAGATCTTAGTCTCTTCCTGAATGTAAATCTGTGTATTACGAGCGATACGAGCAGAGAAGTCGGTCGGCAAAGCGATCGCCTCATCCAATGCGTTCGTATGCAAAGATTGTGTATGTCCTAATGTAGCGGCCATAGCCTCGATACAAGTACGTCCTACGTTATTGAACGGATCTTGCTCGGTCAATGACCAACCGGAAGTCTGGCTATGTGTACGCAATGCCAATGATTTCGGGTTCTTAGCGCCGAAGCTCTTCACGATCTTCGCCCACAACATACGAGCCGCACGCATCTTGGCGATCTCCATGAAGTGATTTACACCGATAGCCCAGAAGAATGACAAACGGGGAGCGAACGCATCCACATCGATACCGGCGTTGATACCGGCACGAAGATATTCCATACCGTCGCACAACGTATAAGCCATCTCGATATCAGCCGTAGCACCAGCCTCCTGCATATGATAACCGGAGATAGAGATAGAGTTGAACTTCGGCATCTTCTGAGAGGTGTACTCGAAGATATCAGCGATAATCTTCATGGAGAACTCAGGCGGATAGATATAGGTATTACGTACCATGAACTCTTTCAAGATATCGTTCTGGATCGTACCGGCCATTTCCTCCAACTTAGCTCCTTGCTCCAAACCTGCGTTGATATAGAATGCCAATACCGGAAGCACACCACCATTCATGGTCATGGAAACAGACATCTTGTTCAAAGGAATACCATCGAACAACACTTTCATGTTCTCCAAGGAACAGATAGATACACCCGCTTTACCTACATCACCAACCACACGTTCGTTGTCGGCATCGTAACCACGGTGAGTCGGAAGGTCGAACGCAACGGACAAACCTTTCTGACCGGAAGCCAAGTTACGGCGATAGAAAGCGTTAGACTCCTCAGCGGTAGAGAAACCTGCGTACTGACGGATTGTCCAAGGACGCATAGCGTACATACCGCTGTACGGGCCACGTAGATAAGGAGGCAAACCGGAAGCATAGTTCAAGTGCTCCATACCCTCCAAGTCTTCTTTTGTATATACAGGTTTCACCTCGATATGCTCGGGTGTTTTCCAATTGGGCTCGATGCCATTGGCTTTTGCCCATTCGGCAGCGTTTGTAGCTGCGAATCCGGCATTCTTTATATCTATGTTTTTAAAATCTGGTCTCATAATTGTTTATACTTAAGCGATTCCTAATTTAGCGTTGAATGCTTTCAATGTCTCAAGCACATTGCTCTTTACATTTACGAACTGGTCGATACCTTGAGCCTTCAAGTCGTCCGCGCAAGCAGGAGCTCCGGCTACAACGAATTCGGCACGTCCGGCCAAAGCCTTGTAAGCGGCAGGAGCGAATTCTGCATACTCGTCATCACTAGAGCAAAGAACCACGATCTCGGCACCCGCCTTGACAGCAGCCTCAACACCAGCCTCAACCGTATCGAAGCCTAAGTTATCAATTATCTTATATCCGGCACAAGCGAAGAAGTTAGCGGAGAACTGTGAACGAGCCAAACGCATCGCCAAGTTACCTATCGTCAACATAAATACCTTCGGAGTCTTGCCACTCTTCTCTGTCGTCATACGCAAAGCCTCGAATTCAGAAGCGCCGCGAGAGAAATCTAGAGCCGGGATCGTTGCCTCACCGCAATGACCACCGCCACAACAGCAAGAACCTTTTTCTTGAATCTTATCGGCAGCTACTTCCGTGAAGTTAGGATACTGGTTAGAACCCAACAATATCTCACGACGGGTAGCAACCGCTTTCTTACGAGCTACATTCGAAGCGTTAACGGCATTTTGGATCTCACCTGCGTTCACGGCAACGGAGAATCCTCCTTTTTCCTCAACCTCCAAGAACAACTTCCAAGCGACATCAGCCAAGGAATTCGTCAATACCTCTACATAATAAGAACCGGCAGACGGGTCAACGACCTTATCCAAGTGGCACTCTTCCTTCAATAATAATTGTTGGTTACGTGCGATACGCTCAGAGAAATCGTCTGGAGTCTGGTAAATCTTATCAAACGGGCGAACCGTGATAGAGTCTACGCCGGCAAGAGCGGCAGACATAGCCTCAGTTTGAGAACGAAGCAAGTTTACGTGAGCATCGTAAACCGTCATGTTCCACTCTGAAGTCTGTGCGTGAGCAACCATCTTGCAAGCGCATTCGCAGGCCGGCTTATAAGCGGCTACGATCTCGGCCCACAACCAACGAGCCGCACGGAGCTTAGCGATTTCCATGAAGTAGTTAGAGCTGATACCAAAATTGAATTTGATTTTCTTGGCAACCTCGTCAGCGGTGAAACCAGCCTCGGTAAGTTTTGCCATCAATTCGTTACCCCAAGCCAAGGCGTAACCTAATTCCTGAGAAATGTAAGCGCCAGCATTGTTGAAAAGGAACGCATTTACAGCCAATACACGGTAGTTAGGCAAAGCCTGTCCAGCTTTGAGCACAGCTGCGGCACCTTCTACCCACTCACTGTTTTCTTTACCTTTTACTAAAGGTTTCTTGAAAGCGTCATAGTTTACAGAACCGTAGCACTTCTCTGCGTCGACACCCTTGCCTTTGAAGTAGTCAGCCAAGATACCGATCAACTTCTCCGCTTTGCAGTTGCAAGTGTTGAAGTTCAATTCTACGGAAGCCGGACAAATACCTTCTAATAAAGTAGCTATATTCTCCTCGTTCACCTCATCACCTTTGATGATGAACCCAAGAGAAGTAACACCTTTCGTCAAAAGGTCAAGTGCTTTCTCGTTAGCACCCTTGAAGCAGCAAACTTCAATGTTCTGGCGTACCTTCCAATCGTTGTCTTTCTTCGTTCCACGAACATAAGGGAATTCACCGGGAAGAGACTCTGTAGTCTTTAAACCCTCGATGTCTTCTGCACGATAGAAAGGATTTACATTAAATCCTTCGCCTGTCTTCCAAACAAGCTTTTTCTCAAACGGTACCCCTTTCAGGTCGGCCGTTATCTTCGCCATCCACTCTTCAGTAGACACAGGAGCGAATTCTGAGAAAAGTTTTTCTTTAAGTTCTGCCATAATATTAGTTGTTTATTAAACTGGTATTAGTAATGTTCAATACTATTTTGTTCAATTACAGATGGCAAAGGTAGAATAAATAAACAGTACCGACAATGAAAAAACAATGAAATCGCAACTACTTTTAACGCCTTTTAGTGGTATTCTCCCCGTTTTCTTGGCATTTTGATAAAAAACACACTTTTTCTTCAAAAAAACTCGGTTCAACTATTGCAGAATTAAAAAATATATCTACCTTTGCATCGTCAAACAAAAACAATGACACCTAAATGGTGGATTCGTCTAACGGTTAGGACACATGCCTCTCACGCATGTAATACGAGTTCGATTCTCGTATCCACTACAAAAGCTCTCAATCTATTGGTTGGGAGTTTTTTTTTATATACCTTCGCTACCCGATAGTATCCTAAGTCTTTTATTATACACTAAATTATATCATGAAAAGTAAAAAGACCGTCTTTCTGACCGGAGCCACCGGGACGATGGGGCATGCCGGATTGGTCGAGTTGTCCAAGCGGCTAGATCGTTTTAATATAACACTTTTGGCTCGCCCAAGCAAAATCAATAAAGAGAAATTAGCCGCATATGAGGCCATGGCAGGGATCCGTATCGTTTGGGGAGACTTGACAAATTATCAAGATGTCTTAAATGGAGTAATGGGGGCAGACTACGTATTG
Source organism: Parabacteroides sp. AF27-14 (assembly GCF_003635425.1). Classification (NCBI taxonomy): domain Bacteria; kingdom Pseudomonadati; phylum Bacteroidota; class Bacteroidia; order Bacteroidales; family Tannerellaceae; genus Parabacteroides; species Parabacteroides sp. AF27-14. Next base: position 79,419 of record NZ_QTLZ01000014.1, on the reverse strand, counting down.
CATGTAGGTGGAATGGTTTCCCCGGCAGCGGATTATTTCCCTAAAAAAACCTTGAAAGTAAACACGACCGCCGCCCAATATATCGTGGATGCCGTAAAAGCACAACCGAACTCAGACCGGATCAAGGTAGTCTATATCGGCTCCGTGGCGCAAACCGGCCACCGTAACGCACCTGTTCATTGGGGACGTACGGGAGATCCGATCAATATAAGTGTCTATGATCATTATGCCATCTCAAAGACAATAGCCGAACGTATTTTCGTGGAGTCGGGTATTAAACATTGGGCGTGCCTTCGCCAAACCGGTATCTTATGCCCCGAATTATTATTCAAGGGTTCGGACCCAATCACATTCCACGTACCGCTAGACGGCGTGCTGGAATGGGCTACCGCCGAGGATTCCGGTCGCTTACTAGCGAATGTATGCGAGAAGGAGGTGCCGGATGAGTTTTGGAACCGTTTCTATAATATTAGTAGCGGCCCGTCTTTCCGCCTGACGAATTATGAGTTTGAGAGTAAATTGTTAAAAGCGATTGGCTGTCCCGCCCCAGAGAAAATATTCGAACCGAACTGGTTCGCTATCCGTAATTTCCACGGACAATGGTATACCGATTCAGATCTATTGGAAGGATATCTGCATTTCCGCAGTAACCAAACTTGCGACGATTATTTTAAATGGATGGCCAGCCAAGTCCCTTGGTATTTCCACCTAGCAAAGATCGTCCCCCCTATCTTCATAAAACTGGGTATGGGAGCCATCGCTAAAAAGCCGGGACTGGGTACTCGTAACTGGATCAAGAACAAACACCAAGATCGTATATCCGCATATTTTGGCTCGTATGAGGATTGGCTAGCAATCCCGGGTTGGGATAAGATCCGGACAGAACGCCCCTCCGAAACACCCGTCTTTCTGGATCATGGTTATGATGAAAGTAAGCCTAAATCGGAATGGGATATCGAGGATATGCGTAAAGCCGCGGAATTCAGGGGAGGAAAATGCTTGTCACCGGCCATGACAAAAGGAGATTTATCGACTCCACTCGATTGGGAATGCCAATTCGGTCACCGTTTTAAGGCCTCTCCCACATTAGTATTATTAGGAGGCCATTGGTGCCCGGAATGTTTACCTCTCCCTTGGAATTACGACGAGATCGCTAAAGGAAATCCATTCTTTGCCCAAGTATGGTATCCATTCCACGATAAAAAGGAACACAATGTATATGATGAATCCATATTCACTGACTTCAAGGAATAAAATTCAACGCATCAAGAGATTTTTGTTTTTTAGATTATTTATCTCAACGCAACATACTTTTACCGGATATTATCTGTTATAACAATATAAGCACTATATACCATAAACATAAAAACAGATTTTATCATGACAAAAGGATCGATCGGATTAAATGCAGGAGCTATCTGGAATTTGCTTTCAGATGGCCAACATTGGAGTTTTGAGGCGTTGAGAGCAAAATCCGCTCTAACAGATGCGGATCTATGGTCCGCTATCGGTTGGCTCGCTAGAGAAAATAAGATTGAAATTGATAATACCAGCAGCCACCCTATCTTCTGTCCGGGTACCAACTTTTATTTTTAAATGACATTTATGATATTTCATTGCGAAGGATTTCACTTTCTTCGCAATGAAATCTTCAAAAAAACACTTACTTTGTAACCCTAACGAAATAAAAACAATACGATTATGAATCCTACTTTCGGAGCTTCCATTCTTTCTTGGATACCACCTATGTGGACACCAGAAGCCGGTCTTTTCGCTATCCAGCAAGCATCTGCCGCCGGTTTTGATTTACTGGAAATTTTATTGCCTCCTTCCATGGAGTTCGATGCTCCAACCGTAAAGCGACAATTGAAACAACACGGATTGAAGGCGACTTGTTCTCTCAATCTTCCCAAAGAAGCGCATATTCCTTTTTATCCCAAGAAAGCGACTTGTCTGATCAAGGAGGCACTGGATAAAGCGAGCGAACTGGAGGTTGATTACTTGGGAGGTGTCTTACATTCCGGTATCGGGGTCTTTTCCGGCAAACAGCGAACACAAGAAGAAGAAAATACACTTTGTGAGGTATGGGCAGAGGTTGCCGAATACGCCGCCCGATCTGGAATCACGATCGGTATCGAGCCGATCAATCGCTATGAAAGTTATATGTGTACCTCTGCGGAGGAAGTCTTGCGCTTTATCAAATGCGTAAACGCACCGAATTTGTCTTTGCATCTGGATACTTTCCATATGAATATAGAAGAGACGAGTTTTTATGAACCGGTTATTGCGGCTGGCAGCCGGCTTCGCCATATTCACATGACTGAAAGTGACCGGGGAATGCTGGGTGAGGGAAACGTACGCTGGGATGATTTGTTCCGGGGACTACAGGAAATCGATTTCAATGGGAATTTAGTTTTGGAGAATTTCTCCAATTCTGTTCCCGGTATGGCGGAAGCCGTATCTTTGTGGCGTCCGTCTAAATACAATGCCGATGCCTTAGCCAAAGGCAGTCTCGCCTTCATGCGTAAGATGGCACGCAAATATCAATAAAGCATCAATTACCGCAAGACCGCCGCAGTATTACCGCACGGCGGTTGCAGTAATGTCATGTCAAATGAGATGGTAGCATCAATCTTATCATTTAAATAGCTGCTGAACGACAGCGCTATCCCCGTCATTCGGAGCAGGTTGTATATTCAATAAACGGGCAATCATCAAGTAAAGGTTCACGTTCGCCATTTGCGGGACCTCCGCATGTCTCTTGAACGAGGGACCTGCCGCATAGAATATGGCCTCCATCTCCGGCGTAAAATTATCGTAACCATGTGTCGCCGCATAACGGGGAGATGATTTCTCTCGGAATTCTACATACGTTCCAATATGTGGAGAAACAACTAAGTCACTAACTCGAGGATTCTTTCCGTAAACAAATTTCTCAGGAATCTCGTTTTTCTTCCATACGGTTATATTCGGCACTTTCTGTAAAATCGCATAGGCAGTATCCACATAGGTTTTCTTGGGATATAATAATGTAGGAACGCCATCAAAAACACAATCGAAACTATCCCGGGGTAGATAATCATTCAAGTTCACATATTTCTCGGGATAATAGGTGGCCATTCCATGATCCGAAAGAACGATAAAATCGATCTTATCGAAAATATCCAACTGACGGGCTTCCGTGAAAAAATGATTCAAGACTTTATCCAAGTTCTCCACCACATCCAAGGTCGCCGACGAATCCGGGGTAGCGGAATGACCTATCGCATCCGGTTCTTCCATATACCACATAATCAAATGAGGACGCACATCTTCCGGCAACTTCAGCCAAGAGATCACGGAATCAGCACGATCTGAAAAAGGAACCGATTTATCAAACGGCTTCCATATTGAAGGCTGGCCACTCTCTAAAGGCACCTCACTACCTACCCAATAGAACGAGGCGGTACGAACCCCTTGGCGTTCCGCCGTATTCCAAATAGGTTCTCCACCATAAAATTGCGGATCAAGATTTCCCATCCGGTATGAGCTGTCAAGCTCCGCGTCATAAAAGAAATTATTTACCAAACCATGGTGATCCGGATGCAATCCGGTAGCCATGCTATAATGATTCGGGAAAGTCACGCTGGGATAACACGGGCGAAACGTGGAGCGAACCCCCACATTCGCCAAAGAATCCAACGTCGGAGTATGAGCACGTGACGGATAATCAGAGCGGAAACCGTCCATTGATAAAACTACGACATAACGATCTCTAGAATCAACAGAAGCCCTACAACTCACCAACAAAAAACACAACAGACTTGCTAGATAGCTAATATAGATATTCTTCATTTAGGATCTTTTTAACGACTACAAAGATATAAACTAAAAAACACTTTTTATTTAAGAACCTGTTAAAATTCGATGTAGGATGCAAAAAGCAACAAGTATGTAACATATTATTGAAAAACAAACCATAACTTTGCAAAAGTTTTTATTACATTAAACTATTTTAATTATGAACAGACATTTACAGACGCTATTCTTTTTGGCTGTATTGAGTTTCCTATTCACTCTTTCGGTCAATGCTCAAATGACAACAGCCAGTATGAGCGGAAAAGTCGTATTTCAAGATGAACCAGTCATTGGAGCAACCATCTTGGCAGTCCATGAACCTTCCGGTACGAAGTATGGAACCATTACCAATATTGACGGGCGTTACTCGCTCGAAGGTATGCGCACTGGAGGTCCCTATAATGTGACTATCTCATATGTCGGTTATCAAACGGCTATTTACAGAGATATCACACTAAAACTTGGGGAAAATTATATACTAGATGTAACAATGCAAGAGTCATCTGCGGCTTTAGACGAAGTAGTAGTGGTTGCATCCAAATCTAAATTTTCAGGAGAGAAAACCGGGGCTGTGACAAACATCAACAATACCCAACTAAAAATGTTACCTTCAATTAACCGTAGTCTTACAGATTTCACCCGCCTTTCGCCATATGCAGGTAGTGGAAACGCTTTTAGCGGCCGTGATGGTCGTATGAGCTCTTTTACGATTGACGGAGCCAATCTAAACAACAATTTCGGTTTATCTTCCAATCTTCCCGGTGGAGGTAACCCTGTTTCATTAGATGCAATTGAAGAAGTACAAGTAGTAGTTGCCCCATTTGATGTTCGCCAATCGAACTTTATTGGCGGTGGTATCAACGCTATTACTAAAAGTGGAACAAATTCGTTTCGAGGATCTGCTTACGCTTTTCTTCGTAATCAAAACATGCGAGGGAATAAAGTTGGAGATTATGATTTAGGACTTCGTGCACCAGAATCCACAACGACTTACGGTGTGACACTTGGAGGTCCAATTATTAAAGATAAATTATTTTTCTTCGTTAATGGCGAATACGAGAATTCCCCATCACCCATTACAAAATTCAGACTTTCTGATGATGGTGTTGGAAACAAAGAAGAAAATATATCCCGTGTCACTGCACAAGACATGGAAAACTTCGCCTCCATTTTAAGAGATAAATATGGATATGAACCGGGTTCATATACAAACTATGATGGGGGAACAAAGAATTATAAAGTCTTAGCACGTATAGATTGGAATATAAACGATGCCCATAAATTAAGTCTTCGCTATAATTACACAACAAACTCACAAGATTTAGGAACTAATGCTTCTTCTACAGTAGGAACAAGAACAACCGCTGGCCGTATCTCAGAGTATGCAATGGCTTTTAAAAATAATTGCTACATGATGGACAATAATGTGATGTCCTTTACGGCTGATTTAAATAGTAGATTCAACGATAAGATCTCAAACAAGCTATTATTAACTTACTCTAATATAGAAGATGTCCGTAGTTCAAATTCCAGTCCGTTTCCCCATATTGACATTTGGGATGGGGATGGACAAGCATTTATGAGCGCAGGATATGAGTTGTTCTCTTGGAATAATAAAGTACAAAACAAGATATTCAATGTTAACGACAATTTAAATATCATATTGGGAGATCACAGGATCACAGCAGGTATATCTTTCGAATATCAAAAAGCTCTTAATAATTTCATGCGCTTTGGTACAGGTTATTATAAATACGCATCCTTTGACGATTTCAAAAACGGATCCGCCCCCATTGCATTTGGATTGACATACGGTTATAATGGAGAAGCCAATCCAGAGGCATCGGTTTCTTTCGCACAATCAGGGATTTATGGTCAAGACGAATGGAACATTTCAGATCGCTTCAAATTAACTTACGGAATCCGTTTAGATATGTTGAATTACCTCAATAGTCTAGAGACGAATAAAGGTTATCTGGATATCGATTTCAATGGACGCCATATTGATACCGGTAAATGGCCAAAAGCAAATGTATTGTTCTCTCCGCGTATCGGATTTAATTGGGATATCAAAGGCGATCAGAGTTTGAAACTTCGTGGAGGTACAGGTATTTTCACGGGACGCATTCCTTTGGTGTTCTTCACAAACATGCCTACTAATGCAGGAATGCTACAGAATACCGTACAAATAACAGATAGCAAACAGCTCGAAGCTTTAAAAGGTGGTGTCATCACAGATGTAAATCAAATGATCAATACATTAGGTTTACCCAATACCCCGAATTATCAAACAAAAGAAGATATAAAAGGAGCTGCTATTGTCGGCATTGATCCCAATTTCAAATTACCACAAGTATGGAAAACCGCTTTGGCCGTAGATTACCAATTACCGGTATCATTCCCATTGGCATTAACAGTAGAAGCTATGTACAATAAAGACATAAATGCCGTATGCCAAGAGAATTACAATGTAAAAGACCCTTCTTTGCTAGGTCGATTTAATGGGCCAGACAATCGTTATTATTACGAAAGTAGCAAAAATGCAGCTGTTGCGTCCAATGTAACCGGAGGTGCCATGGTATTAACCAACACACATAAAGGCTATGGAGCGACCTTGAACTTTACTGCTAATTCAGAGCCTGTTAAGAACTTATTCTTGATGGCCTCTTATACACACACTATCGCAAAAGAAATCTCCGGTAACCCTGGATCACAAGCTTATTCAGCATGGCAGAATCTTCCGTCTGTAGATGGCCCGAATTTGCTAGGTTTGCATAACTCACAGTATTTAACCCCTAATAGAGTTATTGCCTCTATAACCTACAGTTTAGATTTATGTAAATCTGCAGCGTTAAACTTCGGATTATACTATTCCGGATATAATTCAGGATTATATAGCTATACTTATAATAATGACATGAATCAAGATGGTCAGACTAATGACCTTATCTATATCCCGAAATCGAAAGACGAGTTAACATTCGTTGACAAAAATGGCTTTACTGCCTCTCAGCAGGCTGATGCTTTCTGGAATTTTATTAATCAAGATCCATATTTGAAAAAACATAAAGGTGAATATGCAGAAGCATATGCTGCAAAAATGCCATGGATAAATCGTTTCGATATCAAGATTTCTGAAGATTTTAAGATAAAGGCAGGAAAATCTACAAACATCTTACAAATTAGCTTTGATATTTTAAATGTAGGCAATTTATTAAATCACTCTTGGGGAGTAACAAAAAATGCAGCACCAGCTAATAATGGTAGAATCCTAAATTACGAAGGAGTCAATGACCAAATGGTCCCAACATACTCCTTATACTATAATAAAGCTGAAAACGCTCTTCCAACCGAATCATTCGCTAATTACAATGATTCTTCCAATTGCTGGCAATTACAGGTAGGCATTCGTTATATCTTTAACTAGACAAATAAATATTTCCAAATCAGAAAAACGAAGGTGAACCTCAAAAGTTTTAAAAAAACGTCCGGGGTTCATCTTCTCTTATATTCTATCCTTCAAAAACTTAGGCAGAAAGAATAGCATCCACTATGTAAATACATTATAAAACACTTAGTTATTAAACTCGTTTAAGTAAAATCATCAATTTAGATAAAAACATGTCGATTAACTCTGACGGGTAAATGGTAATCTGATTCCTGTAACAGTCTTAATATCTTTATACCAATCCGAAGAATTCTGCCATCCACTTTCTGTCATAACAGTATATTTTATAACTCTAGATCCTTTAAGCATTTTAACTTGCTCTGTATGTTCATATGGTGGATAATACTCTTGCCCACTACCATTACCTTCCTCATATAAAGAAATATAAATAATTTCATCCTTCTGAACTGGTAGACGTGTCACAAATGTATATTCCACATATTTTTTCAGATAAGCTCTCCCCATATTACTAGAATTTTCATCCCATTCTCTTGTAAAATATATTATATCATTCGGTGCTGTTGTACCATACATACGATTGACACCAGCAATATCTCCATTAGATAATCCATCTCTTTGGCCTGAAAAAGTGGTTCCATTTTTTCTTGTCATAGTCGGTTTGCTAATATCCACTGCAAACGAATTTATAGAAGAATAAAGCATTATCGAATTAAAATCAAACGAACCTAGATCAGAACCTTGATAGCCTTCATCTGTATATTTTTTATAAGCATACTGCCACTCTTTCTTGATATTTCCCCAATTTATTGTCACATAACTATCTCTATCAGCTCTATTATGCTCATGAAACAAACCTAAAGCATGCCCTATTTCATGAACCACTGTCCCCATACCACTATTTTTATATATTGTTATTAACTGCATTCCTCCCATCTTTCCCACATAAGAAAAATTACCATCGCCATTTACAAAACTAACATAGTCAGAAATGCCATCAACCTTTGTCCAAAAACGAATGCTAGTATTCGTCTCTATATGGTTTATAGCACGCTGAACAGTATTAGTATCATAAAATCCAGAAGACATCGTATAAAAAATGACATTACCCGGCCACCGTTTTGATAATGCCGTTATATATGCCGATTTAGTTTGAGGAACTGAATTTAATGAAGCTAGTTGCTCTTTAGACAAAATTATATCTCCATCTAAAATATAAATACTATCACATTTTGCGAGCTGCACACCATTAGATAACGTAATAATGTCTTTTGGCTTATTAGGCAAAGCTATCTCTATCTCTCCTTGATCTTGACAAGAATTATTTTTAAAAGAATTTTCACAAGTAGAAATATCATCACTACAAGAAAAACAAGCAATAGAGCCTATTAGCAATACTAAAAAATCAAATTGTTTCATAACATTCATTATTTAGTTAATAAAATTGTCACACTTCCTATTCATCATCAAATCAACAAGAATAAGAGAAAAACGACTTAATTTCCAAATAACATCCTTATCCAAATCTAAAAACGATCCAATCCAAAATTAAGCGAAGCAGAACAGTATAAATAGTTTTTCTATAAAAGTATAGTTTATTTTTGCATAATATTTACAAATAAAAAAAATACGTCTAATATTTAACATAAATTATACCTCATATCATAAAAAACATATTACTGTGGAAATTAAAGAATTATAAATACTAAGAGCAAGTCACTTACCTTACCATTTTAAATTGCGAGCAGACATTTACAGACACTATTCTTTTTAGCTGTACTGAATTTCTTGTTTGTCATCCCGACACAAGTGCAGGTAACAATAGTCAGTATGAGTAGAAGTCATGTTTCAAGTTATTGATGTGATCTTTCTGGCGGTTCATGAACCTTCAGGAACAGATTATAGTACGATCACGAACGTTTGTCTCTATGAGGTATGCGCACAAGAAGTCCATACAAAGTTATGATTTCTGGCGTAGGTTATCGATCTACCGTTCAGTCCAACATTACCCTGCAGGTAAAACCGAACATCATTTCCAATTGAGCCTTGATTTCATGAATATCGGTAATATGATCAACTCGAAATGGGGTGTAATAAAGAACGCATCTTCTTCCAACGGTTGCCGTATCTTGAAATATGAAGGTATGGATGATAACAAGACTCCAATTTTCTCCATGTATAAGATCAATGGTGAATATCCGACCGAGACTTATTCTTATAACCGTATCTATACTGAATGCTGGAAAATGCAGGTTGGTATCCGTTACATCTTTAATTAATCAAGAGATATAACTCCATAAAAAAGGCGGGGAACAAATTTTCCCGCCTTTTCTATTTCATCATATATCCTCTCCTCCTCGCAAGGCATCCGCTATATCTTGATGCCGCTGGGCTAATTCGTCCTCTCCGATCGCCCGGAAACCCTCCGCCAGATATTCGTGGGAAGCCGCATGTTTAGGTTTGATACTTACCGCCTGCTGGAAATCCAGAATAGCTTCATCGTAATATTTGAGCTTCAATAGGCATTTTCCACGGTTATAGCGGGCCTTAAAAGATTTCGGACTTAATTTTACCGCTTTGTTTAAACAAACCAGAGCGTCGTAGTCCTCACCTATATCCAATAAAGTAACCCCTTTGCGTACCCAAGCTTCCACATAATTCGGATTCAAATTCAAGGCTTTATCAAAACAACGAATAGCGGCATTCGCGTCATGGGCCTTCGTTATGCACTCGTTACCCATCAAGTAATATTCATGCGCATACTCTTTCTGGGTCTCACGAAGCGAATGCAATTCTTCCCTCAAAGCCTTAATCTGTGCCTTTTGACTATTCAAGGCTTGCAATTTCAAACGAAGCAGCCGTTGTACCATCGGATTATCCAATTCATTCCGTTTAGATACGGCGGCGGCAAAAGCCTCGACCGCCTCTTTCATATTACCCTGCCGAAAACCCTGAGCCGCCCGACCATATTGCAATTCCGCCTCGCTCTCTTTGATACTTTTCTCTATTAATGCTTGGTTATTGAATATTTGGCTGAATTCTACGATCTCTTTCCGGATAAAGATATCCCGGGAAGAGATCTTGCTTTTTAGCACCAATCCTTCCAATGAAGTACAACGACTCAACGCCACATAGGTTTGTCCCCCGGCGAATACCCCTCCGGTCAAATCAACTACCACCCGGCTAAAAGTCAAGCCTTGACTCTTATGCACCGTGATCGCCCAAGCCAAACGAATCGGCAATTGTTCGAACGTACCGACAATCTCTTCCTCGATCCGTTTCTCTTTCTCGTTATATTTGTATTTATAATTTCGCCATGAGGTAGGTTCGACCAAATGCTCTACACCGCTCTCCAGCAAGACATAAACATTTCCATTCTCATCGATACCCGATACCATACCGATCGTCCCGTTCACCCAACGACGCTCATAATCATTATCGATAAAAATAACCTGCGCCTGTTCCTTGATGGATAAATTCAGCTGGGTAGGTAGTGAGGATTCCGGAAAATCCCCCTCGATCTTTCCCACGGAGACGTACTCTTCTCCGGGAAGCTCGGCCAACTTCTTCTCATTGATAAAATCAACCTGATCCCGGCGAGTGGCCAACGTGATATACATATCCTCATTCTGAGGCTCGAAAGACGGAAAATAACGACCGTTCAACGTATCCAACTCCTGTTTTCTAGCGGCATTATTACGAATCCGATCCAATATATTGATAAAAACAGAATCGGTCTGGCGATACACTTTTTGCAACTCGATCGGCACTAAATTAATGTCCTTGAACACACGAGCCGAGAAAAAGAAAGGGCTCGCATAGAACAAACTCAATATCTCTTTTTGATCCGACGGAACAACCGGTTCCAACTGGAAGACATCTCCCACGAACAATAGCTGCTTTCCGCCAAAAGGCAATCGCATATTACCGGAATAGACCCTCAAGATACGATCTACACAATCAATAATATCCGCCCTCACCATCGATATCTCGTCAATGATGATCAAATCGACCTCCGCAATAATTTTCCGTTTCTCCTTCGGATACTTGAAAAACTCAAAGATACGACCATGCGACAAACTTAAATCCGGATCATCCGGCAACATCGGCCGAAAAGGGAGCTTGAAAAAGGAATGCAAGGTAACGCCGCCCGCATTTATGGCCGCTATTCCGGTAGGAGCCAGCACCACATACTTTTTCTTCGTATGATTGCAAATATACTTCAAAAAAGTAGACTTGCCGGTCCCTGCTTTCCCTGTCAGGAAAACAGACTGGCGAGTGTGGGTGATCAGTTGCAAGGCATCCTGAAACTCCTTATTGTTCGTGTCTAACTGAAAGTCCAAGTATATAATTTTTAGATGAGACAAAGCTATGAAAATATTTACAGATCACTCTAATAATATCCCTCAAAATATTTGGCAGTCTCCATAAAAATCACTTATTTTGTGATATCAAATTAATATCAAAAACAAATTATTATGAAAGCAACCGAAAAGACATTCAACGGACTGAGAATCTCGGGGTTTATTGCCCTTTTTCTCCTATTGGCTCTATCGGGTCTCTGCTGCTATTTAATCGCAGGCACCAACGAGACTTGGAGCGTAATCACCGGCATCGTCGGACTCTGCCTGTTAGTGGTTTGTTTATTGGGATTCATGGAAATCGAGCCCAACAATGCCCGAGTAATGCTCTTTTTCGGAAAATATAAAGGGACAACTACTGATAACGGATTTTTCTGGGTCAATCCACTTTACAGCAAAAAGAAAATCACGTTACGTGCCCGTAACTTAGATGTCCCTCCTATCAAGGTTAACGATAAGGTCGGTAATCCGGTTATGATCGGGGCCGTGATGGTATGGAAAGTCAAGGATACTTATAAAGCGATGTTCGACATCGATTCTTCGTCCATTAGTATCTCCTCGAATAAATCATTCATATCAATGGGAGAATCCTCTGAATTATCCCAACGAATGCAGAATTATGAGAATTTCGTGCAGATACAAAGTGACGCCGCCATCCGTAAGATAGCTGGCATGTATGCCTATGATTATAACGAGAGCAAAGATCCCGTCACCTTACGATCCGATGACGGGGAGGTCGCCCAAAAACTGGAGGAGGAATTAAACAGTCGTTTGGCGATAGCAGGCATTGAGGTATTGGAAGCTCGTATCAATTACTTAGCGTATGCTTCCGAGATCGCCGGAGTCATGTTACGCCGCCAGCAAGCGGAAGCCATTATCGCCGCAAGAGAACGGATCGTGGAGGGAGCGGTCAGCATGGTTCGACTCGCCTTGAACAAACTGGATCAAGACAATGTTGTGGAATTGGATGAGGAACGAAAGGCTGCGATGGTTAGCAACCTGTTGGTGGTCCTTTGCGCTGACGAGGCAGCGCAACCTGTCGTAAATACCGGGACCCTACATCATTAATGTAAGAATTTAATATTAATACTAGTATATGGCCAAAAAAGATAATACTATCAAAAGCTTCATCCTTCGGGTGGACGCTGATATGATGGAAGCTATCGAAGCTTGGGCTGCGGACGAATTTCGCAGCACCAATGGCCAAATCCAGTACATTCTGGACCAAGCCTTACGAAAGGCAGGACGGTTGAAGAAGAAAAGACTGCCCCGGCCACAAAACGACGACAAGTCATAAAAAAGCCTGATCTTTCGATCAGGCTTTTTTATTAACGGCTAATAAACAGCCAAGCATCTTTATACTTTTCTATTTTTCGAAGTGTCGCCATGTAGCTCTCGGCATCCGCTCGGTTATTAAACTTATCCGCATAAATACGATATTTACCATCACGAACCACCTTGCTTACATTCTTACATTGCGTGCGGTCTACACCGGATATATACTCATTCGCCTGCTCCTCTGTCGGGAAACTCGCTATTACGATATGATACATCTTTTTCGTCGCCACGAGTTCCGCTTTCGGAGCGGGGACAGCGACTTCTTTCCTTACCTCAGGGGCAGAAGGCGCTTTGGCAATCTCAGTCTCCTTAGTCGCTTCTATTTTGGGAGTTACCTCCGCTACCATCTCGTCCACTTGAGATATTTGAATTTCCTCCGGCTGAGAAATAGGTTCCTCGAACCTATAATTTATCATCTCCGTAGGAACAAAACTAGCTGTATAAGCGGACAGGTTTACTTCTTTCACCGGAGTTGAAACCACAAAGAATAATGCGACAGCAGCAGCTGATGCCGCGACAACCCGGATCAACTTACGACTAACCGGGATATAGAACACATCTTTCTTTTTCTTACCCGCAAGTAAAGCAACCTCTTCCCGCTCCTCCTCCAATGATCGCAAAACCGGAAAATGAAACGATGGTAAACCATACGAATCCGCATTGAATACCCCAGAATCGCCCGGCGTAAAAATGGTCTGCCCTTCCTCTCCTATAGAGAAAGTCCCGATTCGCCCCAATGTTATCCGCTTGTCTTGTTCCAAAGAAACATTCAAAGCCTCGATATCCTCTTCCAGCATCAACTGAGCTTTCCGGTAATCAACGCCATACGTCTGCATATATGACTCGGAGAGCAAGCCGTCTGTATGCTGTAGCGTGACATTAAACATAACCTCTTTACGCATCGGCCGGAACAAATGTTCCTCTTCCTGATACGTCGCCGGCAAAGTTTGCAGCACGAAACCACCAAACTTCGGCAAGATCACACAATCGTGCGTCAGCAACAAGCGTTCAATATGTGTTATTATCCTTAACATAGAGACAAAGGTAAATATCTTTATAGAAATAACAAAAAAAGAGCACTTTTTTCCTTTGAAATGACCCGGAAAATTATATGCATGACATTCTCATTTCAAAATCCACATGACACCCATATAGTCATCCGACCCTCCATACTGGTCGCTAATTGATTTTGAGACATTATCCATATTGTAATCCAACTCTTCCGATGGATACATCCATCTTAACGGCATTTTATCAGAAGGTATATTCCTATTCGATTTCGGATTTATCGGAATATTCGGTACACCTGTCCTACGATATTCAAAGAAAGCATTGTAAGGTGTTTGAAGAAACGTCAATATGTACTTTTGCCAAATAATCTGACTCAACTGTTCTTGAAAAGCACTAGCGAACTTAACGCCTTGGTTTCCGAGATATTCTTGAATATAGGCATCTGTTATTTTTCGATTATGATGGAACATAACATCATCGGGGGTATTATCCGCCACAAACCGCATTGAAGAACGAACGCCTTCCTCATAATACTCTTTGGGACTTTTTGAGATAAAACCTCTCAGAGCCATCTCAGCCAGTATAAAATTTTGTTCTTGATAACTCAAGAAAAATACAGGCTCGCCCTCCGGCAGTTCCTCGTAGCGATCATTTATTTGAGAAACAGTTCCCCCACTCACAAAAGTCAAGATCTCAGACTCCGGTAAGGTCGGGTCAACTCCACCATAAGCATCCCATTCCGAGGGATCCAACTTGGCCTCTTCTGAGCTCGGTGTCGGTTTCGCATAATAAAATAAACGATAATCTTTCAAGGCTTTCAATTTATCAACAAAAAGATTAGTCATCCTGTCATTATTCACAAAACTATTAATTTCCTTAAAATAAGGATATTTCTGTCCAGCCTTATTAGAGTACACAACTTGGAAATTATCCGCACTCGACTCAAAAACAGGTCTGTTATTGATAATCTCATTGATTCTTTCCCGAACCTTTAAATCCGGATCATCGACCTTTTTATACAAATTAAGAAGCAACTTCAATTGCATAACATTCACAGCCTTACGCCATTTCGTCACATCCCCTCCATAAATATAATCACCCTCAAAATTAGTGCCAGCACTAAAGAGACGGTCCGCCTCATCCAATTCATTCAATAACCCGAGAAAAACATCTTTTTGAGAGTCATATTTCGGGAAATACACCTCTTCATCCTCAGCTCTTAAAGCTTCAGAATAAGGTATGTCCCCCACTTGCATTGTCAAATTGAAGAAAAAGAAAACCCGTACGAAATGAGACAATGCCGTATAGGAGTTTTTCAACTCATCATTCGTCGCAAAATCAATCATCTTCGAGGCATTCCGCAAATCTCTCAAAGCATCATAATTCGCTCCACCCAACAAATTGAATGCCAGATCTATATCATTAGCCTCTGTCCACGACAAATACTTAGCTAACAATTCATCCCGGATAAAATCCTTTCCATTCCCATTTTTATAGGTGGTAATATCACGTAACAGTTCTGTTGCCAACATCGCAGATGTTACTTTGTTAGTTGAGTCGGGATTTGTATTTACGCTTTCGAAATCATCACATCCAACCATACCCAACAAAACCAGTCCGCATATCAATATATTTTTAATTTTCATACGTTTAGCTTTTAAAATTCAACTTTTAAGTTTACACCTACATACCTTATAGATGGAGAAGATATATCCTCGCCCTCAATATCCTCAAAGCCATCCGGATCCGAGAATCTAAAATCTTTGGTCAACACAAATAAGTTCTGTCCGATAAAGCCTACATAACAGCTATTCATACTTAACTTACTAATAAACTTCTTCGGCAAATTATATCCGATTGACATTTCCCTCAATTTCAAGAACGTCTTTTTCTGAACTAATTTATCTGGATTATTATGGCTGCTTCTTACAAAATCCTCATAAGAAGTCTCGATATCATTCGGAGCGAATACCCGCGTATCTGATGTAATCCTGCCATATTGATCATATTTGACCTCGCCTGATACAATCTTGACACCTTCACCCACATAATTTTTCTTGCCATTCACCACCTCATCATATCTCCATTGATTGTCCGTATCCGGATGAGCGCCGGTTTCCAACATGTGGAATTCCGTATTCGACCATGATTTTCCACCAATACGGCCATCAAAATTGAGTGTCAGCGTAAAGTTCTTATACTTGAATACATTTGCTAGACCATACTCTAAATCCGGATCCGTATAACCTATCAAAGAGCTATATTGGCTCCTAGACATCAAGCCATTCGTATTAATAATATAATTACCATCCGGATCTTTGTCATAGCCTTTATATGAATAAGAATCCGTACGAGCGCCCACGTATGTCCACAAATTATCCGGGCTGAAGCTCTCATCCAATTTAGCGTAATACCTCTTGCTCGTCGAAAGATTCAACGACACATCCCATGAGAAATCACGGACTTGCACCGGAGTAGCGTCAATAGAAATCTCCACCCCCCGACGAACATATTCTTCGTCAATATTCATCAATCTCGATTTATATCCCGTAGCGGAAGATATCCTTTGGCTGATCGTATTATTATAAGTCAACTTATTGAAATAACTCACATCTAATTTCAAGCGATGTCCTTGCAAGAAATGAATGCCCGTACCTATTTCCCATGTACGATTCGTGATAGGCTTTACGTCGCCACGCAAATAATCCGGATAACTAGCCGTATTCAAGCCATCCCAAACATTCTGTTTAATCGTATAGGCCCGATCTAAATCATAAATAGCTAAATCGGTTTTAGAGACAGTCCACGATCCTCTCAATTTCCAGAAGGGTATCCAATCCGGCAAGCTTATTATATTAGAAGGAATAATACTCACTCCCACGGAAGGATAAAAATATGATTTATCATTTGAAGGCAAAGTAGAAGACCAGTCATTACGCCCAGTAGCCTCCAGATAATAAGTATCCTTATACCCCAATGTCAACGTGCCGAACAGACTATTCACTTTTTTCGTCTTAGTCTCCGCATCCACGATCGGACTTTCTACGGAAGCTTTTATCGAATAAAAACCGGGAACAGACAAGCCATTCTTCGTGGAAGCTTCCAGATTCTTTGTTTTCGTATAATAAAGAGAACCTCCCAATAAACCGTCAACACTAAAATCACTCAGCTTCTTATTAAACAGCAAGAAGAAATCATAATTCATGGTAAAACCAGTCTTCTTGCCCTCTTTATAATAACCCAGCGCTCCGTCTTCCCAGCCACCACGGCCTTTAGAGATCGTTCCCACCGAAGAACGAGTCACATTATTATTCGCATAAGCGACTCCTCCCGCACGCAATTGCAATTTCATCCAAGGGAGTATCTCGTACTTAAAAGACAATGAACCATTCGTCGTAAAATTATTTATCGACTTAATCTTCTCATAAGCCTCAAAATAAGGATTATCATACCAATCCGTATAATGCCAATTTTGCTTTTCATTTGGGACAAGCCAATAATCCTTGTAATCCCGCAGATCATACTCCGGACCAGTCCATAATAAAATATTGTACATATATCCGGTACCATATCCATACCCAGCCGTATTCGGCGCAGATTCCTGCGTAAAGTTCATACTACCTTCCACGCTCGCCTTATTGCCTAGTTTCAGCTCTCCACCAATATTATACCAGAATTTATTCTTACGTGAATTCGGATATTGATTCTTATCATACAAATAAGACAAAGAAGTGCGGATGCTTCCATTCTTACCAGAAGAGGATACACTGACCGTAGTATTACTGATCATACTAAACTCCAAGAAATTCTTAAAATTATTCTTACCCCTCGAAGTCAACTCCATTTCCCGATACTCTTTCTTAATAGGATCCCATTGCGTATAAACACGACCAATATCCAACTTATCGCCCCAGACATAATCTATATTATCAAATTTACCTCCAGACCCGGCGCTATAAGCCGTCTGCACCTCCGGTATTTTTAACTGTCCGGCATTAAACATATTACTGGTATTTACCTCTATAGAAAAGCCCTTATCACCCCCTTTCTTAGTGGTAATCATGATCGCTCCATTACCTCCTCGGGAACCATACAACGCAGAGGCCGTAGCCCCTTTCAACACAGTAATATTCTCAATCACATCCTGGTTGAAATCACTAAACGCTTGATTTGTAGGAACGCCATCCACGACGACCAAAGGCTCCTCTCCACGTAATTTTATCTTAGGAGCGACCCCAAATTCCGTAGAATTATACACTCGCATGCCCGAGATCCTACCACTTAAACTCGTCGCGATATTCACGCCCTTAACTTTCTCCAATTCATCTCCCTTGAACTTTTGTGTAGCATAACCTAACGCTTTCTCTGAACGAGTAATACCCAAAGCGGTAACGACAACTTCCTCCAAGGCTTTTGAATCTTCATCAAGCACTATCTGGAGAACTTTTTTATCCCCAACAGGAACCTCTTTTTCTTGAAAACCGACATAAGATACCATTAGCACATTCCCAGCGGAAACATCCAAGGAAAAGTTTCCGTCCAGATCACTAATAGTGCCGTTAGTCGTTCCTTTTTCTACTACATTCGCACCAATCACTGGATCCCCGTGAGCATCTTTCACGACACCTGTTATTTTTACCTTTTTCGTCTGTTGATTAGCAATCGGTAAATCCTCTTTTTTCGTGTCTCGACGTACGATTATTTGACGATTATTAATAATATACTCAATATCCGTTCCGCTGAATAATTTATCTAATATTATCTCTACAGACTGATCCCGAACATCCAGATTAACTTTCCTATGCAAATCAATGTTAGAACCATGATACACAAAAATAAACTCACTGTTTTTCTCAATGTATTCAAATACATCTTCTACCGTACGATCATTCATTTGAATGCTTAGCATAGTCCGTTGCGCATATAGGGAAGACGCATATATCGCAGATCCTCCAAAACTTACCAGACATAAGGCTAAACCAAGACTTTTGAGAAAATGATTTGATCCTCGGCAGAAATCTTCTTTTTTCTTCATACCTTTGTAATGTTTTTTCTTTAGTACGTAATTATTGATTAAACAAAGCTCTTGAGCCGGAAGATATGGCAGTATCTTCTGGCTCTCTTGTAAATGCAAACACGCTTACAGATCATTCCTTTCCCATAGGCAAATTATTTTAATAAAATTATATTATTCTCCCCATCTCTCTCTTGGCGTAGAAAAAGAGATTGACAAATAATCTCAACAACTTCCTCCAAGTTCTCTCTCAGGTCCAATTTTCCTGAAATAGGTATTTCACCTATCTCTTTGCCAAATAAAATAGTCCGGCCATAATAACGAGACAACCGATTTAAGACCTCTCCAACCTTACGATCATTTAACAGCATCAAGTTATCTTTCCAACAAATATGTTCAAAGACATCTACCTTTTTGATCGATATCTCTTTACCCTTTAACTCAAGCATATCATCAGGGCTCAGCACATTCTTACCATTATCGCCATTTTTCACCTCGACCTGTCCTTCCACTAATACAACGGAAGCCGCAGGTTCATCCCGATAAGCACACACATTGAATCGAGTGCCAAGCACTTTTACCTCGATCGTACTCGTTTTAACAATAAAAGGGCGAGAAGGGTCCGCAGCAACTTCCAAATAGACCTCTCCATCCACTAATATCTCCCGCTTATCTTTAGCAAAAACCGTAGGAAAAATCACCCGGGTCTCTGCATTAATATACATTTTAGTTCCATCTGAAAATACGATATTCGCACGCCGTCCTTTCGGTACTATTATTTGATCCGGCTCATCAATTTTAGTTTCTTGCTCATTCTTTTCTATTTGGTGTTCCTCTACATTTGATTTGCCTACCGTATCATAAATTACCGTAGCTTCATCTTTCAGTTGAACCCAACCTTGATCCTTCACCAAGACAATCTCATCCCCCGGCAAGGCGCCAACATTCTTTTCCTCCAACAAGGCCAAAGGCAATGAAGATTTATCATGTCCCATCATCCAAAAATAACATCCCACGGCAAGAAGCAACATGACGGCGGCCGCTACGGAAGAAACAAGATAGCGTATACGTAAAACAGAGGTCTTACGGGGAGCATTCAAACGTTCCTCCAGCTTCTGCCAAGAAGAAAGTGCCAGTCGCGAATCCACTCGCTCCTCTTCACGAACTTTACGCAACAAATCTTCTCCGGCTTGCCGAAATGAATCCTTCTCAACCATGTCCTGTTTCTTATTCACGAGATACCTGTTTACTCTTATTACGGATGGAATTCGTTTTGGTACTCACTTTTTACCGGGAAAAATAGCGAATCCGCCATTTTTTTCATTCTTACAACCTCTTTTGCCATCCCTAGGGCACGGCTGTGCCACCTTGATGGCACAACTATGCCACACCGATGGCACAGCTGTGCCACTTGGATGGCACGACTGTGCCATCAAGGTGAAAATTATTGGCACAATATATCTTTGATATACTGCGACATAAAGAGAGTCCAAGAATACATTAAAGCTCCAACGAGAACCACCGCCTTAACTTACGGAGTGTTCTAGACAATAAATTTTTACTGGATTGGTAATTTATGCCTAAAATACCAGCTATCTCATTATGCCCCAATTCATTTACATAATAAAGATAAATGATCTCTCGCTGATGGGGAGAAAGTTTTGTCAAGGCTTTCATCAAAAGTTTAACCCGGT
This sequence comes from Parabacteroides sp. AF27-14, assembly GCF_003635425.1. NCBI lineage: Bacteria > Pseudomonadati > Bacteroidota > Bacteroidia > Bacteroidales > Tannerellaceae > Parabacteroides > Parabacteroides sp. AF27-14. The sequence goes on along the minus strand of NZ_QTLZ01000014.1, from coordinate 58,758 downwards.
CGTCCGCATCTGTCGTATCCAATGCGATACGGGAGAATAACTCATCCACTTGAAACACGTCCTCATATAAGGAGACATCCTCCATTTTCCTGTTTTTCTCGATCGTATCATACAGCTTATGTCTTAAAGCCTTAAGCAGATATCCTCTGACATTCGCCGTCGGAGAGAGGGAGGTATGGTTTTGAATCAAATTGATAAAAATATCCTGTACGCAATCTTCCACCAAGTTCTTGTCGGGAAATAACTTGATTCCATAATTGCGCAGCAATGCGTAAAATCGGCAATAAAGCTCACGGAAGGCTTCCTTATCTCCCTTCAGACACGATTCCCATAGCTTCTCATCGGATATTTCCATATAAATAAAACTCCCGAAGATTTCCCGCAAACATACACAAAAAACATTCAATTTCAGTTAAGAGCAATAAAAAAATACAAAAAAGCACGTACACCACCATGAATAACGATGTACGTGCTTCTAAAAAATCACATGGGAAAATCACTTATACCGTTTGCCTTGCCACGGTATCATACCCGTCTGACGGATATGCTCCATCAAGCCATTGAACAAGTTTTTATACGTATCCGAAGATCGTTCCCCGATCGGACTTTGTTCCTTCGGATCTTCCTTTATATTAAAGAATTGGATAGGCTCCCAAGGAGTATTTTGTAAAATCTTGAAATCCCGGTATTGAGATGCGTAATATGCCTGACCTCCATATCGGGAATTACCTTCCCTTCGTACCCAATGCACCATTCGATCTCCGGTATCTTGTTCCTCACCCCGCAAAAGAGGCAAGATACTGATACCGTCGATCTCATGCGATACAGGCACGGCTGTCAGATCGCATAAGGTCGGAAACATATCCGAAAGCATGACGAAATTATCACGTACCGCCGGACGGATCTGGTTCTTCCAATAAATACCTCCGGCTACCCGGATCCCTCCCTCATACATATCCTGCTTCGCGCCTCTGAACGGGCCGTTATTCGCACCCGCATCGTCCTGCCCTCCATTATCAGAGGTAAATATAATGATCGTATTCTCCAACTGGCCATTCTGTTCCAAGGCCTCATACACACGTCCGACGTTATAATCCAAATGCTCAATCAAGGCGACAATCTTAGCACGCTTCTCAGGAAGTGACGGTTCACGCTTTTTCACCTTTTCCAGCCATTCCTGAGGAGGTTGTATCGGGGTATGTGGGGCATTATAAGCTAAATACAAGAAGAAAGGTTCTTGTTTTTGCTTCATATCCGACAGGTAACGGATCGCCCAATCAGAGAAAATCTCTGTAGCATGTCCTTGTGGATCGATCTCTTTCAAGTTCTCACGCATATAATTATTCCCGAAACGACGATGGGTATAATAATCATCCATCATATCCCCTAAAAATCCCCGGTAGAAATCGAAACCCCTTTCCGTAGGGGTATTCGGAGACTCCAATCCTAGATTCCATTTTCCAACCATCGCATTATGATAGCCTCTTTTCTTCAACATCTGGGGTAATAATACGGCATCCTCCGACAGATACCCCCAACTATCCTCTTTATGCGTACGAATGACTCCCGGTACACCTACCATATCCGGATAACGCCCGGTTAATAACGAGGCTCTACTAGGAGAGGAGACCGGACAGTTCGCATGGAAATTCGTGAAACGAACTCCTTCTTTTAATAATTTATCGATATGTGGAGTTTGAATGTCCTTGGCGGCTCCTTGACAGGACAAATCGCCATATCCCAAATCATCCACCAAAATCAGCAGGATATTCGGGCTATCCGGCAAAGCCTTTGTTTGTGCGGAAGCTGCGGAAAAAGCCAATCCGCAAGCCGCTGTTAGTATATATTTATTCATCTAATCTAGTGTTTTTAAATGTCCCATTACATCATATCACATACGGAAGGCTTGATCTTCATTCCTTTCTTATGTTTCTCACCGGCCTCGATCAGTAATTTCACGATCTCCGGATGCTTATCCGCCTGATTGAATCGCTCTGAGATATCTGTCTCCACGTTATACAACAAGGGTTCTGCCGGAGTCTCGATCTTACAGGTACGCAGATATTGGTCCTTGATCGTCTTAAAATAATACTTCCACTCCCCTTTACGGATCGCCATCAACTCGCTTCCCCACCAATAATAAACTTCATCACGGGCGGAATGCTTTTCCTCAAACAATAATCCGGTTTGATTCACGCCATCCAATACAAGATCTTTCGGTTGCTCGATACCCGCCATCGAGAGGAAAGTCGGATATAAATCCATCGAGGTCATAATCTCATCGTTGATCGCCGGATTGATTTTTCCCGGCATCCAACAAATGGCCGGAACCCGGAAGCCACCTTCCCACCAAGTACCCTTGCCATCCTTCAACGGACCTGCGGAACCACCATTCTCATGCTCCGTCAGCCAAGGGCCGTTATCGCTGGTAAAAATAACAAACGTATTCTCGTCCAAGCCATTTTCACGCAGAGTCTTCAACACCTCCCCAACGCTCCAGTCTATTTCCTCAACCACATCTCCGTACAGGCCTCGTTTGCTCGTTCCCTCGAAACGGGCATTCGTGTACAATGGGATATGCGGGAAGGTATGAGCGAAATAAAGGAAGAAAGGTTCCTTTGAATGATCCTTGATGAACGATACCGCTTTCTCCGTATAGCGACGGGTTAATTCTCCCTGATCCGGTTCCGATTCGATTTGCTTACCATCCACTATCAATGGAGTCGGAGGAAAATTCCGTGCATGCGCGCCTTTATTCTGAACGGGGCTCATATCATTGGAATAAGGTATGCCGAAATAGGTATCAAAACCATGATCCGTCGGTAAATAGGGAGAAAACGCTCCTAAATGCCATTTGCCTACACAGCCGGTCGCATACCCGTTTTGTTGTAAAACTTTGGCGATCGTAACCTCGTCTTGCCCTAACCCTGCCTTTGAGTTAGGGAAAAGTACGGCCACACGATCTCCATACAATCCATTTCGAACCGGCAAACGTCCGGTCATTAACGCGGCCCGACTTGGCGTAGAGACCCCAGCCCCCACATAAAACTGGGTCAGCTTCATTCCTTCACAAGCCATACGGTCTATATTCGGTGTGCGGATCGTGGGATTCCCATAGCAACTCAAATCCCCATATCCCATATCGTCACAGAATATGATTACAAAATTAGGCTTATTGGCCGCATCCGAGGCAGCGTTCAAGCTCAAGCTGTTCGATAATACCGCCGCTGTTAAAACAGACAATGATTTCAGTGTTTTCATATGCGTATCTTTTTATTTAAGTAAACGGGGAAAAGGTTCATCTATAATACCGGCAGGACGCTGGTTCCGGCCTTCATATCCCCAATCTCCCATATCACTACGAACCTGTTCGATCCATTGATTCATCTTCGTCACTACTTCGGGATGTTTATCGATGACATTGGTTGTTTCCGACAAATCATTCGCCAAATTATATAAACGAGCTTCACCGACTTCCGTATCCGGGAAGTGAGGGCCTTTGATACGTTCCTTCAAAGGTAAATGATACTTCCAGTTTCCCCAACGTACCGCCTGTAATTGTTGTTTCTGGTAATAATAGAAAGTCTCCGTGGGCGATGCCATCGATTCTCCCTCCAAGATTCCAGACACATTATGCCCATCTATCACCCGGTCGGAAGGAACCGCATAACCGCAATAATGCGCCAATGTCGGTAAGAAATCCATCGAAGTCACCAGATTATCAGTTTCCTGTCCCGCCGGTATTTTAGCGGGCCATCTCATTATACAAGGCACCCTGAACCCACCTTCATACGTCGTACCCTTTTGGCCTCTCAACGGACGGTTCGTACCACCGAAGTGTTCATCCGCACCATTATCGGAAGTAAAGATAATCAAGGTATTTTGATCCAATCCTTCCTCCTTTAAAGTCTCAAGCAAGACTCCCATCGACCAATCCAATTCCTCGATCGCATCTCCATAGAGTCCATTCTGAGACTTTCCCTTGAAAGCGGGAGAAGCCGCTAACGGATTATGAGTCATATTATGGCACAAGTAAATAAAGAACGGAGATTCCTTATGAGACTTTATAAACTCCACAGTCTTATTGGTATAACGAATCGTCAAGGAATCATGACCGACAGGAGCCACTATTACCTCCTCCTGTTCCATCAAGGGTAACGGACAATACGGACGATCCATATCGTTACTATAAGGAATACCATAATAGTAGTCGAAACCCTGCCGGGTAGGAAGAAATGGCAATTGATCCCCTAGATGCCATTTCCCGATACAAGCCGTCGCATATCCCTGCTCCTTCATCAACTCGGCGATCGTTATCTCACCGGGATTCAAGCCTTTATGCGAAGCAGGAAATAGCACTTGCCTCCCTTTGGACATCAAAGGTGTAGGGTCCGCATTTACATGCATGGAGACTCGCCTTGGATAACACCCTGTCAATAAAGCCGATCTGGAAGGTGTGCTCACGCTCGAACCCACATAAAAATCGGTCAGTCGTATTCCCTCTTTAGCCATCTGGTCGATATGGGGAGTACGATGCTTCGTACTCCCGTAACAACCTAAATCCCCATATCCGAAATCATCGATAAATACGATGATCACATTTGGCCTTTCCGCCGCTTGAGTAGCCACGGCCGCTCCTGAAAAGGCTAATACCGATATTATGTTAGATATAAGTTTCATTTCATTTTTCTTTTAGTTGCACATTACCAACCCGGATTCTGATCCAAATTCGGATTCAAAGAACGCTCGCTATCAGGAATCGGTAATAAATCGTAATATTCCAAATAGCCATTTGGGAACTTCGTCTCGATCACGCTACCCTCATGATCCTTAATAATCATAGGGTAAAGTTCCTTACCGATTTTCCAACGTTTTACATCTGACCAATAACGTCCTTCTAATGCTAACTCAATCCGTCTCTCATGTCTCACTTTCTTACGAGCCTCCTCACGGCTCATAGATGTCGGCAGCAAAGAGATCTTAACGTCATCCCTTTCCGTACGGATCCGGTTGAGGATAGCGATCGCATCCGCTACATTTCCATTCGTCTCAATAATCGCCTCCGCTTTTGACAATAAGACATCCGCATATCTCAGTATGATATCATTGATATAAGACTGCCCGGAAGGAGGAAGCTTTGACTCATCCTGAATCCGATATTTACGGGTACTTAAATGTTTCAACCGATTACCGGCATGATTAAACGCACCTCCCGGATACAGGTAATTAGGGAAACGATAGCCCAAGAAATAAGAACCCGGAAGTACAGCCGTGAAACCTAAACGAGGATCCCGGTTCTCATAAGGATTCTCGGGATCTACAGGAGAGCCGTCGATCGTCTCATAAGCCGCTACCAAATCATCCGTAGGGACATAACGGCTTCCACGGGTCCAACTTCCGGTACCCGTTCCGCAATACTGGTCAATATAGGAACCTTGCGAATTCTCGCCTTCAATATATTGGATATCAAACAATACTTCCTTATTGTTCTCATTCGCCGGATCAAACAAACCCTCATAACTATGGAATAGACCATATTTCTTCAACGCATCAATTTGCTCGACACAAGACAGAACCTCCTTGTATTTACCTTGGTATAAGTAGGCTCGCATTTTCATACCTAAAGCCGCCCCCTTGGTAGCACGCCCCGGCTCGGGAGCATCCACTCCCAGATTGGTGATCGCAACCTCATAATCATCCAGCGCTTGTTGCCAAGTCTCCTCCAAACTCGCCCGCTTCAAGCTACGAGCTTCTTCCGTGGATATATCCGTCAATATAATAGGTACCCCACCATAGGTTTCCGCTAGCACGGAATAAGCCAGTCCCCGTAGAAAATGAGTCTCACCTGAATATTTGGCTTTCGCTTCTTCCGACAAATCCACTAAATCCATGCAGGCCAACAAATAGTTTGCCCGGGAGATTATCTCGTAACATCTTTTCCAACGATACGTTACGACTCCTCCGTCACTAGAGCTCAATCGCCCGGCACCCAGCTTATTAAAAACCTCATCCGTTCCCCAGTTAAATGCGTTAGGGGTAGCTCCATCCGTTATGCCAAAGCCAAACAAGCCTTGATTATAAACCTCTTTTTCCCTCAATTGAGCATAGACACCATTTAAAAGGAGTTTGATATCCGATTCATTTTCCGGGAAACTCGCCGAAGTAATCTTATCCTCAGGATACAAATCCAAATAATTCTCCATACATCCCGTGAAAGAGACACATAGTATAATTGATAAGCAATATGCTAATAACTGTTTCATACTTTTAGAAATTAAGATTTATACCAAATGTAAATATTCTCGGAGTCGGGTAATAATTGGTACCCGAATCAAACGTATTTCTTTCCGGATCATATCCTTCATACCCTTTTTTCCACATAATCGTAAACAGGTTCTGGGCATTCGCATATACGTACAACCGTTGCATTTTTAGCTTTGAGGTAATCCATTCAGGGAACGCATAACCTAATTGTAAGTTCTTCAATTTCAAGAAATCGATACGATGCACCCAAAATGAGGAGTCATACGTGTCCCATGAAGAGTCAAACCGAAGCATCGGTATATTTGAGTCCGGATTCTCTGGGCTCCACGCATCCCGCCATTTATCAGAAATAGTCAGCCATTCGTATTGCATACGGGTCATGCCGCTCTTCGTAAACGCATTCGCCTGTCCCAAACCTTGGAATAAGATATTTAAGTCAAACCCTTTATAGCGTAAGCCGGCAGTAAGTCCATACGTAATTTTAGGAATCGTATTACCAAGTACTTGTTTATCTTGATAGTCTAATTTTCCATCGTTATTAACATCCTCGTATTTCAGATTTCCCATTTCCGGCTTAAGCCCATTGCTATGCATATGTTGAGCGGCTTCTTCGTCCGATTGATAGATGCCAACCGCTTTATAGCCATACAAAGCCTTATACGGATATCCCTCACGAATCAAATAAAGCTGGTCCGGAGAGTTTCCTCCTTGAAATTTCGTTACTTTATTATCGATATACGTAAAGTTTAGTCCTACGTTAAATCCAAGGCGATCTCTGCTCGTCTCAAGATTATCATAATTCACGACTAACTCAAAACCATTATTTTTCATTTCGCCCACATTCTCAAACGGTGCGGTCTTATCCCCTAATACATTTGGTATTGGCAATTGAACGATAATATCGGTTGTCTTTTTATTGAAGTAATCAGCTTCAATATTCAACTTATTACCTAAGAAGCCCAAATCCACGCCAATATCCAAGGAAGAAGTAGTTTCCCAAGTAATATCCTCATCCACCAAAGCGGTTACGGCAGCACCCGGAGCCAATGAACCTCCATAATTATAACTCAAGTCATAATTTTGGGAGATCACTGTTAAATAAGGCCAATATCCTTCAATGGTTTGATTACCTAATTGTCCCCACGACGCACGTAGTTTCAAATTAGAAAACAGATTCAGGTTCTTAATAAACGCCTCTTCACTCAAACGCCATCCTGCAGAGAAACCCGGAAAAACACCCCAGCGATTTCCCCGTTTAAAACGAGAGGAGGCATCGGCACGGAGATTCATCTCAAATAAATATTTATCCGCAAAGGCATAATTCAATCGACCAAAATAAGATGCCATGCGTAGACCTTCAAAATTTCCCTCTCCCTTGATACCTTCCGTTCCCGCGTCCACTTGGGTTAATCCTTCTTTGGGTGGGTTGGTTCTTCGGGCAAATACGTTCTTTATACTGTAATTCTCCAATTGGGTACCAAGGATAGCGGCAACATAATGCTTATCCGCAAATCGCTTGCTATAGTTTAATGTCGCTTGGAAATTATTACGCATGGTCGATACTTGCTCTCTACTCAACACAATACCATCACGATTGTAATTTTTCGGTATCGTCTCTATGCCAGAATCCGTATATCCATAAAGGGTCTCATTATATTTATCAACCATTTTCCAATTGCCATTAGAGGCCCATGTTACTTGTAAGTTCAAGTCTTTCGTAAAATCCACGGTAGCGAAAGCATTTACAGCCATATAATCCTTGGATGTTTTAGTCGCCCCGTTCGAAGCGTCTATAACCGGCTGATAAGTCGTATACAATAAAGTGCCATCATCCTTAATCGCCTCTACTGAACCGAAACGGCCATCCCGGGTATATGGAGCGATGAAAGGAGCCGCGCCTTGTTGCTGTTCGAATACACGGAACAAATCAAAAGGCTCTTGGGAATTCCTACGAGTATAATTCAAACGAGCGCCAACTCTCAACCATGAATTCACTTTATACTCCACATTTGCCCGGATACCGAACCGCTCCGCCTTAGAGTTCATCAAAATACCTTCCTGACTCAAATAGTTCAAAGACAAGAAGGAAGATAGTTTCTCCGATCCACCGCGAATGGATAAATTATGCCCTGTTATTAAAGCATTCCGATAAAGAGAATCATACCAATCCGTATTCGGATATTTATAAGGATCTGTTCCGTTTGCGAAATTAGAGATCAATGTTTCCGAGAAAAGAGGGTTCTCTCCCCCATTCACCAAAGCTTGATTCGCCATAGTCATATGCTCGGCGCTATTCGTCACTAAATCAAAATGACGTCCGATCTGCTGCATTCCGACGTAAGAGTTCAACTCTACTTGGGTTTTCTCATTGTTCTTTCCCATCTTCGTCGTAACCAAAACGACACCGTTAGCGGCCTTTGATCCGTAAATAGCCGCACTAGCCGCATCCTTCAAGACTGTGATACTTTCGATGTCACTCGGATTTACTTGGCTGAATACCCCTTCTACTCCGTCAATAATCACCAACGGGTCCGAATTATTCAATGTACCCCAGCCACGAATTCTCAATTGCGCTCCATCATCTCCCGGCTTACCCGAATTCTGGCTGATCCACACGCCGGAAACCTTTCCGGAAAGTGCTTGAGAAGCATCAGTGATCGGACGATTCGCCAATTCCTCATCAAATTTGACTGAAGAAACAGAACCTGTCAAATTTACTTTCTTCTGAGTTCCATAACCAACAACTACGACCTCATCCAAAGCCTGTGTATCCTCACGAACAGTGATTATTATTTCCTTATTTCCTTGAACCGGGATATCCTGCGGCATATAACCGATATAAGATACCTGCAAGACATCATTTTCCGAGGCCTCAATCAAGAAGTTTCCACCCAAATCGGTAATTGTACCATTATTCGTACCCTTCACCATCACATTTGCCCCGATTATCGGACTACCTAAGGCATCCACCACCGTACCTGTAATTTTATGAGGCGCTTTCCCTATCGGGGAACCAGCATTCTGCTTACTGAATAAGGCGATCTGCTTATTGGTGATCTCAAACGTAAGTTTCGTGGTCTTCAGCATAGAATGCAAGGCTGACTCAATCGGTTGGTCGGATACGCTCAAACTTACTTTCTGACCCAAGTCGATTTTATTACCGTCATAGAAGAACGTGTAACCACTGGCAACCTCTATTTTTAAGATCGCCTCCTTCAACGGTATATTCGAGAATGAAACGGATATTTTCTTGCCTGCAACCTCACCGGCTAACAAACGTAAAGAAAAGAATAGAAGAAAGAATATCGCACATAAACTGTTTCTTCCTTTCATAAATTGTCTTTTATTCTTCATATATTTGCATGATATTTAAAGTTAACATCTTTACGGCTTTACACAAACGGCCAAATTTGAGATAAGCTGTAAATAGATTTTAATTTGAATCAGGGATTTCTCCCGGAAGGCTTAAGTTTCTGCTTAAGCCTTTTTCTTGCATATTATCCGGTTTATCTCATAGGCATTATTTTTTAGAAGGTTCGACATGTGTTATTTTTACGTGATCATTCCCATCGAACATATAGGAAATCGGATTGATACGGGACATGATCCGCAAGATCACTTCCAGCGATTCATCCTTGATTGTAAAGGTATAGGCTTGCGAATCCGGAATGGAAGGATCTACCTCAATCTTCACGTTATACCATTTCTCCAGATAGCGGGTGATGTATCGTAATGATTTCGCCTCAAACCTCACACTCTCGCTTGCCCAGAATGAGTCATAGAACATATCGGCTGAGGTTATATCCAAAGTTCTGTATTTCTTGCTCACGGAGGCTCGCTCGCCCGGATGCAGATAAGCCTCTTGCCCTCCGGCCTCTAAGGATACAGAACCTTGGAAAAGTGTAACCAAGATATTTTCCTCCTTTGAGTAAGAGTTTACGTTAAAGCGGGTTCCATGTACCCTCACTTTCACCCCGGAAGTTGATACGACAAAAGGATGTCGACTATCTTTTGTCACATCAAATAAGGCTTCCCCGCTTAAATCCACCTCACGATTCTCAAAGAAGTTCACCGCATATCGCAAAGAGGAACCCGAGTTTAGCCAAACCACGCTACTATCCGGCAATATAATCTTGGATTTACCACTTAAAGAGGAATAAGACAATTTGCAGGAAGAGTCCGTCCAATATTCCGTCTTGTTATATAAAAAAGAAAAAGTGAGCGAAAGCACCAATAACACTGTAGCTACAGATACCGCCATCCAAAACTTCCACAATGGCACAGATTTCGGCTTTTCATCCTTCCGCAACATCCGGCTTTCCATTTGCCTCCAATAATAATCAGTATCTGGCGTATAGGTCGAAGTCTCCTCCCTAATCTCTCGCCACAATGATTCAAGTTCCCGGAACAGGAGCGTATTCCTTTCCTCTTGAAGCCATTCGCAGAACAGCTTCTCCTCCTTTTCATCCACATCGCCTTTCAAATGAGAGATAATGAATCGCCATGGTATATCTTTATTCATAAAGCATCATTTTTATAGTATGACACTTCAAAAGAGGATAACCCTACATGCTTTTTAGTATTTTTGTTGAAAAGAGAATATCACCACAAATAATGATAGGCATCTCCCAAGTAAGCCCGGATATGTTTCAAGGCTCGCGAGATATGTCCCTCAACAGCTTTTACGCCGATATTCATTTGATCGGCTATATCCTTATTGGATAAGTTCTCCATGCGGCTCTTGTTGAAAATGTCTTGGCACTTTGGGGGAAGAGATAAAATAGCCTCTTGAATCAAACGTTGTAATTCTCGTGTTTCTAAGGTATCATCGTTCTCAAAGCGTTCTAGGGATGAGAAATCATTTGTCGGGACAAAATGCTCGTTGTCTCTCAGATAGTTTAAGGCCCTATTTCGTGCGGACTGAAAAAGATAGGCTTTTATGGTTACTTGAATTTGCAATGTCTCCCGTTTTTCCCAGAAACCAGTGAATATATCCAATACGATATCTTCCGCCGCTTCCGGCTTCTTTATATATAAATGAACGAAACGGCATAAGGGAGCGAAATATAACTCAAACAAATGCTTAAAGGCCAGCCGGTCACCTGCCCTTATCAATCTCAAAATAAACAAATCGTCTATCAAGTCATCCATTACTCCATCCACCTTGTTTATCAACCTAAATGTTCGCTACAAAAGTAATGATTTGTTTGAGATTGAGAAGAAAAAACACGTACATAATACCCTATGAGTAACGTACGTGTTTCTACCAATCTTGTACAAGACAATTACAGATTAATTATCTGCAAAGTCTCCCCTTTTGTATTCAAGGCTTTCAGTGTCATAACTTTCCCTTTTTTCGACAAGATCATGACGGTCGCATTCTCCGGTCGATTCCCCCCTCCTATCACAACTGGGAAATTATTTCCTACGGAACCTTTTGGCCAATAAGCGAAACGATGTGTATGCGCATTTATACTTACATCGAACGGAGCTTTAGCCAGCAAGCCCCCCCACAAGTCCAAACAAGGAAGATAGCTTTTCTCAGACATACCATAAAGAGGGATATGATGTATCAAGACCTTCTTCGCCGCTTTTTTATAGGCTTTTCCTGATAGCTCAGCCTTTAAAAAACCAACTTGCTCCATACGTAAACCCGCAAAATCATTCAAGTCATAATATACCCAAGTTGAATCGGGTTTATCCTCACCACAGTCCAAGATAACGAAACGAGTATCCCCCCAGTTGAAAGCTCCATATGTTTTATCACCAACGTAATCAAAAAGCTCTCTTAACTGAATCGAGTAAGCATTTCGTATTTCATGATTTCCCCGCAAATAAAAAACAGGAACATTTTCCGCCTTGACCTTCTTATTCAAATAAGAAAGAAAATGAACTACTTCCGATTCGTTTCTAGGATCATCTATACAATCCCCATTAAACATTACAAAATCGTAATCAATCCCTTCTATTTGATCTGCCAACAGGTCTAACACTTCGTTTTTCTTATGCAAGTCATTAAATATCAAAGCCGTAAAATCCGTCTCCACCGAAGTAGGTATCGTAAATGAATAAATATCCGAATAAGCGGTTTCGCCAAATTCTTTCTTATAAGCCTCATATAGTGTTATTTCACGGGAACATACCCGATAATAATAAGTTTCTCCCGGTTTAAGACCTGTCAAGCGAACCTTATGATGCTTGTTGTTGCAAATAACCTGTCCGTCAACGATCGTCTCCGCACGTTCTCCCAAATTACGATCCGTACCATACTCCACCCAGCTATGTACAGGCACATTCGTAAACCAAGAGACCGTAATCCCATTCGACAGCGGATTCTGCAAATAAGGTTTTGTCCGGAAAATATCAGCCACACCCGCTTTCAATCGCACATCTACGAAAAGAGGCAAATGATCCGAGGCGATCGGTTCGTCATAAAGCACCTGACGACGTAAGACAGAATATTGATTTCCATTATCAAATCCATAAATAAAATCGATACACCGGTTCGGACTCTGGCCCGGAATCGTGTTATCCTTGTAATTGTTCAATGGCATAAACTTCTCTTGCAAGGCATTTTGAGTAGGAGAACCTTGGATAGAGTTCATATCTCCCGCCAAGAACAAAGGTTTACGTATATCTTTCAACGCATCAAGAATAATCGGAACCGATAGCACCTGATCCTCCTTCGTCAATGAAAAATGCGAACAACACATCACATACTCCTTAAACTCTGCCACCAACAACAAACGCCGCTCTTCCCTGCCGGGAAGGGGCAACATCCAATAGCTCAAAGGTTTCTCCTTCGACAAGATGCCAATACCATACTTTCCTCCTTGGTAATCGATCGAAGGCCCATAAGTATAATACATACGAGTACGATCCGCCAACTCTTTCAGTGCGAAAAAACCATTACTCCGAACCGACGCACTATCCAACTCCTGCACAGCTATCACATCCGGATCTACCCGGTTCATGATATCCGCCACACGCTGATAATCCACCACTTCATCCATACCCCGGCAATTCCGCACATTATAAGACATCACACGAAGAGAATTCTCCTCCTTTGACTCAATGGTCGTTTTCTGCGCGCTTAACGTAAACAAACAACTCACCCATAAACAGGCTGCAAACACTACTGACCTTTTCATATTATATCCTTTTTTAACGGGTTGTAAAAATACAACCCGCTTTCCATTCCTCCAATCATATACCATCATTCCAACCCGGATTCTGTGTCAAATTCGTATTCAGCAAACGTTCCTGAATAGGTATCGGATATAGATAATCCTTTTTCTCATCCCAAGTCTTCTTGATATGAGGATTCACCACAATACATCCATGATTTCCATGTTCCAACGTAACATCACTATTCAGTTTCAGATACTGGATTCCTTTTCCTCCTAAATCAGGTTTCTCATTTTCATAGATACAGACATCAATATTGCCATCTCCATCCAAATCAAAAGGACCGATATTCGGGAAATACATACCCTTAAACTGCTCCGTAAAAGTAGCACCCTCTTTCCAGCGCATCATATCATCCCAACGGAAGCTCTCCATCACCAGCTCAATCCTACGCTCCCGACGGATCTCCAAGATCACCCCCTTGTTGCCACCGTTTACATGCGGATATTGTTTTTCCAAATAAGGATCCGGGTTTGCGTTAGCCTCCGCCATATTGATAGAAGGCATATCTACCCGATCTCTAAGCAGCTTAACCGACTTATCCAAATCGGCTTGTGTCAATGTACCTAGCTCAGCCTTTGCTTCCGCATAAATCAATAAAGCTTCCGCAAAACGAAACAAAGGCATATCATTTATATCCTTATTATTCGTATCCCACTTACGTTCCGTCACGAATTTAATCATCTGATATCCAGTCACGGTTGATCCAAACTCCTGCACCAAAGTTTCGTTCTCCCCAATTCGGGTATATCCCGGCGTACGTACCGTCTGGCTTAAACGAGGATCTCTACCTTTCATCTCTTCCGTAAAAAACATCGTATCATAGCCCGGTTGATCCGTAAAACGTTTTCCGTCACGCATCAAATAACTGTTTACGAGTCGTTTCTCCAAACCCGGACGACCGAAAGAGGCAGTCATTGTATAATAATTGAGATTATGATACACTTGGAACTCATCGCTATATCCACGAGCAAGGATCACCTCATCCTTAATAGCCTCGTGCGAAGCAAAAAAGTTCAGATAATCGCTTTCCGGTTTTCCCATACTATAAATCTTATACCCGCTCTTTGTCATCAACTCGTCCGCAGCACTCACCGCCTCATTCAGAAAACGCTCGTAATCTGGCAAATTAAACTCATCGTGATATTTCCGGAAAGTACCCTCATACAAACAGATACGTGCCTTCAACGCCAAAGCCGTCCAATGCGTAACCTCATTAACCTTTTTCTCCTCAGGCAAAAAGGCAATCGCATTATCAATATCGGCCAAAATATGATCCAGTACCTCCGTACGAGATGTACGCGACATCATCAAGCTCTCCTCATCTTTATCATTTAGGGCATGTTCATACCAAGGTACATCGCCAAAACGTTTCACCTTGTCAAAATAGAAGTAGGCTCTGAAAAAACGGGCCAAAGCATCATAACGAAGTCTAGCGGCCTCATCTACACATTTGGAGGAGTTATCCAAATAGAAATTTATATTCCTTAATTCCTCCCATGTCCACCCTCCATCATTAGTCGGTACGATCCGAGTCCCGCGGATTTCATCTGCCAAATCCATCTTGATAATATTATCTACTGCCTCACCATAAATATCACTAGCACTGGGCAATGCGTCATAAAAAGAATTAGAATAAAGCCGCAAATCGTTTTCCGTATCAAAAAAGGTATCTGGAGAAACAGCATCTAACGGATACTTATCCATATCACAAGCCGTCAAGCTAAGCCCTATCGTTATTATATAAAGTAATCTCTTCATTTCGAATAAGTCTTTAATTTATTAGTTAAAATGTAATATCTAAACCTACAGAGAATGTCTTTGACATCGGATAGCTTCGTCCGTTACTATCTGCCACCGGTTGCTCCGGATCAATATAATCTGTAACAAACGGAGTCCACGTAAGCAAATTCTCTCCACTTACATATAAACGGCAATGTTGCACAAAGACTTTTTTCATCCAACGATCAGGAAGCGTATAGCCAATAACCAAGTTCTTCAAACGCAAATAACCAATATTTTGAATATATTTGTCATTCGGATCTCTCAAACATCCACCACTATTCAATGCCGTATATCCTCTCAACAATGGGAAATATGCGTCCGGATTCTCCGGAGTCCAAACCAAGTCATTAAAATTCTTCGGAGTAAACGAGAAATAAGGACGCGAATAGGGTCCCCAGAACTTATCCGCATTTGCGCTTGGATACCAATCCCTACGGCCGATGCCTTGGAAGAAAGCCGAGACATCAAAACCATTCCAACTAGCATTCAAATTAAGTCCATAATTATAGCGAGGCTCTGAGTTTCCTATGATTTCCATATCACCCGGATCATCAGCGGTCTTCTTTCCCGGAGAAATCACACCATCACCATTCAAATCACGGAACTTCAAGTCACCCGCACGCAAATGTCCCCATTCACCCGGAGCCTTTTGAATCTGTGTATTTACCAACTTTTGATCAATCTTCCAGTTTGCGGCTTCTTCGTCTGTCTTAAAGAAACCATCGATCCGGTATCCCCAAATCTCACCAAAACGCTTGCCTTCATAATGATTTGCCAACAACTTGTTAGGATTGTCATAACGAGTAATTTCAGACACCGCATCACCTAGTACAAACGATACGCCATAATTGAACGGTTTTCCTTTCAAGTCGAATTGATCTTTCCAACTGACCACCAACTCATATCCCTTGGTTCGAAGATCTCCTGCATTCTGTTGTGGAGAAGCCGCTCCATATACTGCTGGCAACGTCTTTCCTGGTACTAACATATCTGTCGTATTACGTACATACGCATCACCTGATACGTTCAACCGACTATTCAAGAAACTAAGATCTACACCAACGTTTACAGTCGTCGCCTTTTCCCAAGTCAAGTTGTCGATAATCGGGTTCGGCGAACTTACGTTTTGCGTCTTCTGTCCATCTATCAACCAACTGGATAAGCTTGTATTCATTGTTTCGATATAAGGATAATAATTCGGCTTGCTTGAATTTACTGCCTGATTACCCAATGATCCAAAAGAAGCCCTGATCTTCAAGTTATTTACCACATCTTTTGCCTTTTCAAAGAAAGATTCCTCGCTTAATCTCCATCCAGCGGATACAGATGGGAAAAAGCCGTAACGCATACCCGATTTAAAACGAGACGTTCCGTCATAGCGGCCATTCACCTCTATCAAGTACCGATCATTAAAATCATAGTTGGCACGGAAAAAGGCACCAAACAAAGCATAATCGTACGCACCTCCACCAACCAACATATCTCCAGTCGCCAATTCCAAATCACTCAACGATTCTGATATTAAATTCTTTCGGGAAGCGAAAAGACGAGAATGTTTCTTATTCTCATAGTTTACACCCGCAGTCAAACCAACCGTATGTTTCCCAAACACCTGATTGTAATTAGCATAAACATTCGCCACATGCATCGGGTCAAACCACATTGTCTTCTTCAATTGATCCGTATTATAATTAGGAACTTCCTGCACAACACCAGGCTCAATAGAGTAAGTCGCTACCGTAGATCGATACCAATCGTCCGCTATATAAAACGAATAAGTATAATCCGCATTCAATTTGATATGTTTCGCAATATCAAATTCCAAACTGGTAGTTGTCGTAAACTCATGGATACCTTTCTCTCCTTTTGTTCCTCCATCCAACAACATCGCATAAAGTCCATCACCAATGGAATAATTATTTTTCAGCGTATTATAAGTAGCCGTACCATCTGGATTCACTGGTGCATAACAGGGTAAAGCATGTACCGTTACATACACAAAGTTAGGATTGCCTCCACCCTCGCGACCATAATAGGTGTAATTCTTGTCGTAATAGGAGGTATTGTTCGTTACCTTCAAGAATGGGAACAATTGCGCATTAATCTTACTACGGAAATTATAAGAGGTAAACTTATCCGTATTAATCTTCATAATACCATCTTTCGTATAGAAATTACCGGAGAGTAAGAAATTGATCTTCTCTGTACCACCGGATAAATTGATACTATGAGATTGAGAGGGCTGGTGAGAATTGAACACTGTATTCCACCAATCATAATTACCATAATAGTTATAGATATCTTTTCCGTTCACGTTCTTCACGACCGTCCAGGGTCTGGAAGGGTCTTCCGTCTTATCATATCGGCGAGCCTCTAATTCAGCCATATCCTCATCCGTATAACGAGTATAAGTATTACCCGTGGCACGACGGAAAGCCTCATCCAACAATGAAACCGCCTCATATCCAGAAGTCATAAAGTCCGTACGAACCGTTGGCTTGGATGTCGCAAAGAAAGTTCCATAGGAAACGCTCATCTTACCAGCCTTCGCACTCTTCGTTGTCACCAAAATCACACCAAACGCACCGCGAGCACCATATACTGCCGAAGCGGCTGCATCTTTCAACACAGACACAGATTCAATATCTTTCGGGTTCACACGGTTGATATCGCCTGGAACACCATCGATCAAGACCAATGGTTCGCCTCCATTAATTGATGCCTGTCCACGAACATTAATAGAACCTCCCGCACCCGGTTCTCCCGTAGAAAAGGTAATATTTACATTTGGCATGGTTCCTTGCAATATCTGAGTCGCATTCGACACTGGCCTATTTTCTAATTCTTTAGCTGTAACTTGAGCTACAGCCCCTGTCAAATTGACTTTCTTTTGTACACCATATCCAACCACAACAACTTCATCTAAGTTCTGGGTATCCTCCACAAGCTTTATATCAACTGTTGATTGATTTTTCACCGCAATCTCCTTGGTATTATAACCTATATAAGAGATTAAAAGTATATCTGAAGAAGAGGCTTCTATACTATAGTTTCCATCTAAATCTGTAATGGTGCCAGTGGTAGAACCTTTTACTATAACATTAGCTCCAATAATAGGTTCTCCATTCTGATCTGTTACTTGACCTGTTATTTTTTTTGACTGCTGATTAATCGGCTTATTCTCTATACGGTTAAACAAATAAATTTTTCCGCCATTCACCTCATAACCCAACAGCGTTCCTTCCGTCAATTTATCCAAGACCTGGGTAAGTTCCGCATTAGTAAAATTCAGACTTACCCTTCGATCTACATCCACAACTTGTTTACTATAAGCGACATTAAAACCCGTTTGATCTGTAATAGCCGCCAAAACTTTCTCCACTTTCGCATTCTCTAATGTTATAGAAACCCGCTGAGCCGAGGCGGTAGCCGTGAAACTCAGCAAGGATATGACTAAAAATAGAAAGGTTAACTTCATGGCATTCGGTATTTTCTCAATTAATATTAAAAGGCACCTACGCCGAGGGCTTTCTTGCTTTTCTTTCATATATTTGTATTGATTTTAATAGTTGGTATTAGAAATTTATTTTTAATACGACCGGCAGCCGAAAAGGGTAGGAGCTTTTCGGCTGTTCTTATGTTATCTATTTATGAGGAATCCATACGCATATCTATTTTAAGGTTAACACTCTGTTTCCTGCTCTCCTATCAAATAGACACACGACAAATCTAAAAGGATGAGTCGTTATAGCTAATTTTTTTATTTTTTCATCCGGACTTCTATCTTGCCCCCTTTTTCCTCGAATAGTACAGGCGTGATTTTCTCTAACTCTTTTAGTACCGTGGTTAAATTCGTACTATCCGTCGTAATCGTATATGTATATTTCAACGCTATGGAGTCTTTTATCTCAAAAGACACACCATAAGTCCTAGCTATTGTTTTCATCACTTCAGGCAAAGGCGCACTTTTAAATACCAATACATTCCGCCTCCATGCGGAATATAACTTGACATCATGTGAACGGACAACCTCGCAACGGCCCGATAGCTTATCGTAAACCGCTTTCTCACCGGGACGCAATTGATACGACTTGAATGATTTAGATTTTAGCTCGATCGATCCGGTCTCTAAGGCAATAAATATAGCGTCTTCCTCCGGATAGGCCTTTACGTCAAAAGTGGTACCCAAAACCTTAATATCCATATAGGAAAGATCTACGACAAACGGCCTGTTCTTATTTTTCGCGACCTCAAACCAAGCTTCCCCTTCCAGATAGACCTTCCGTTCGTAAAGACCAAACTTTTTCGGATACCGTATCCGGCTCCCTGAATTTAGATGCACCTTGCTCCCATCTTGAAAAAGCACTTGCATGCGCTCACCATTAGGGACATAAACCTCATCGTATCCATCATCCGCCAATAAATCCACTTGTGAGTTAACACGCATGAAAAGACCGATAAACAAGGCCACCGGTATCAAAATGGCTGCCGCATACGCAATAAGACGGCGTATACGCTGGCGATGAAGCTGGCGCACGATCCGCTGATACATCACGGCCGATGGCACCGGATGGTCGATCCACTCCTCCTCCTGCCCCATGTGAATGGCTTTCTCATCCATATCCATACGCTTAGCAAGCCAAGCTTGCCCCTCTGGTGTCTTGAACCAGTGAACCACCTCACGGGCTTCCTCGGGAGTCGCCTCATTATCCAGCGTTTTTTCTATAATTGACTGATCCGGTATTCTCATATATATCTTCCTTTTTTAATTGACACGCCAAACGATCAATAGGATGAGTTCCACAAATATAAAAGAAATAAAAATAACCGTTCAAAATGTGTCCGAAGTATTTTTATCGCTTGGGCATAATGAGTTTTAACGGTTGGCACCGAGATACTCATCTTATCGGCGATTTCCTGATTCGATAGATTTCCTTTCAACTTATATAAGCAGACTTGCCGTTTTTGCTCGGGTAAGTGTTCGATCGCTTGGTAGAAATGTTCCATCATATCCTTCTCTTCAATCTTGGCCAACAACTCATCCTCATATTCCGGCGAAGATTGCACGATCTCATAGTTTTTCTCTAACGCGCTATTATTATTCCGGATCTCATTCAACACATGGTTTTTCAGCATCGTATAGAGATAGTTCCGCAAGTTTACGTTTATCATCAACAAGGAATGCGACTCCCACAGCCTCAAGAATACTTGCTGCACGGCATCTTCCGCGGCGAATGAATTTTTCAGGTATTTATACGCTAGTACGTACAGTAATTTATGATACCGCTCATAAATAACCGTGAACGCATCCTCACTTCCCTCTCTCAATGCGGAAAGCAGATCTTCATCACTTCGTATGGATTTCTGGAAAAAAGGCATCACCCTATATTACATACGACTCGCTATTCAATAACCATTCTGCCTCTTTTTTCATGACATCCGGTATTGGCGTGACAGAACCTTCGCTGATCGACCGTATAAATTCCGGATACTCTCTGCGATAGACCTCAAGCATACGGTTCGCGAAGACGAACATCATCGTATATTGTATATTCGCCAACCGGTCGCACATCTTTATGAACGACGCGAATCTCGTATCCCGTATCCCCTTATAATAGGTCTCATTGGCACGTTCTTTCCTGTTGCGCCCTTTCTCATTAGTCAAGGCATATACGATTTCCGGAACTTGCTCTTCCAGCTTCCGTTTGATCTCTTCCGGCAGTACCAAACTCCCTACTCGAAAATCATCGATAAATTTCACGATATCATTGTAAGTCATCCGTGCGTCTTCTATCGTGTCATGCAGATAGGCACCCGCATACAAGATCAAGATGTCCGCCTCACTTTCCGCGACCAAATATCCATACCGTGATACGAACGAGGCCGCCATTTTCAAATGGAAACCATAGGGTAATACGTGGTCGTATTTCTGGTTTACGTCATCGTGTATCTGGAACGCAGCTTTCTCCAAACAGCTGATCCAAGGATAATAACGTTCTACAATAGAGATAAATAACTGTTTTTCCATTCTTTTCGGTACTTAAGATTAATCTTTGCGCACGGCAATATTAACAATTAATTAAATAAGGCTCACCACAAAAGTAGTTATTTATTCAAATAATATTTACCCTTCGCTATTTCTCAACTACCAGCTATGACAAATGTCTTCACATATTCTCCATTGACAGCCCTAAGTAGGTTATTTTATAATCTTTCAACGGTTAGCTGGGCATTGTTTCGTGATGCTTGCTCGATTTTTCGAAGTCGGCTAATTTCTTTCTCTCTATCGTAGAATCTCATACTCAAATTGATTTAGAAATACGCAGTTCCGAAACCACCGTTTTGGAAACGACGGTTTCTGTAATGCGAAGATATATAAATAATCGAATAAAACAATACTTCGGTAAATAATCAACTAACTATCTCAAAAACAATGGAGTCAGTAAAAACTCAATGGGGATAGGCATATCAGTTAGCCATGCGAAAAAGGTATCTTAGTTTCATTGAGAAAGTATCCTAAGTTCATTGGCGAAGTATCTTAGGTGTATGGGGCGATGAAGATACGAGACTTTTCGCATTGACCGAAGAGGGTGAGCATTGTGGTTAGTTATTCACCTCCCAAGCCGTAAGCTAGTGGCTAGGTATAGCCGTTAGTTATTCACTCGACAAGCCGTTAGTTATTCACTTCAGAAGCCTATTACACCCTGCAAAACAGATAAAATAAGGAGAAACATATGAATTTACGATACAGTTGCCCGAGCCTACGAAACTGACATTGACACAAAACAATGAATTTCCCTTTAATAAAGTAGTCCAAATTTGACGCAAACGAGAAAAGATATTATATCATACTTTCTTATAAGGTTAAGTAATCATCAAATAATATCCAACCGTTCCCTCAACAATTTAAAATACCGATGTGAGGCTATCCGCTCCTCATCCTGAAAGGGGGGATAAAACTCACATCGTAAGGTCTTATTCTCGATAAACATCAAATAGGACAGGTTCACGATGCAATCTTGACTAATCTGGACAAACATATTATTGATAGACAATAACTCCTTCGCTGTAGTACTCATCTTTAATTTATGTGAACTGCGGGAAGTCAATAGAATCTGCCAACAGCGCTGGTCTTTCAAGAATTGAAACAAGAATATTTCCTCACAACGGACTATCAAGAGGCCGGATACCGTTTGGATAGCGAATCGATTGTCTCGATTCAATATTTTTCGCAACGATCTCTCCATGCTGATGACATCTTTCGGCTCGCTCGTAAGAAAACGCTCTATAAGGGAGGCCAACTCCTCCGTTAAATAAGGTTTTAACAGATAATCGAAAGCTGAAGCACGAAGAGCGTCCAATATATATTTATCATAAGCCGTATAGAATACGATCCGCAAATTGGGCTGGATATCATCTTGTATATCATTTAGCAGTTCAAAGCCAGACATATCCGGTAGCTCCACGTCTAGAAACACCAAATCCGGATGATATTTAATGATTTGTTTTTTACCAATCTCCGCAGTCATAGCCGTATCCAGTATCCTTATACAAGAAAAGGCAGATAGATCGTCTTGTAGCCTTTGGACTGATCCAAAGTCGTCATCTACTATTATTACAGTTATTTCAGGTTCCATACACGCTTCCATTTTCCAACAAAGTAAAATATTTATTATTAAGATTAAAAATCATAGAGTACCCACAAATAGGGCTTTTTACGTATAAGTTGCAATATTCACGTTTATCCTATCGTTTTTCATGCTTATCTGTCATTTTTTATTTTATGATCTTGGTTAATTACCATTGATTGATAAACCCTATCTTTGCAAATACAGTTATAAAATAGAAACAATATATTTATGTCTCGAAAAATAAATCTTATTATATTCCTCTGTTTCATTTTATGCGAGGTATATGCCCAATACGTACCCGATGTATTGGGAGATGGTTATTTACGCCGTACCTTCCAGATGCCGGATGACTATGAGGGGAAGGTGGTTTGCACACTGGTCAAGAAACCTCAACTGGATAGCGTAAAACAGGCCGTGCTGTATATCCATGGCTATAATGACTATTTTTTCCAGAAACAATTAGGGGATAGCGTAAACGCTCACGGATATAATTTCTATGCGATGGACTTGCGGAAATACGGACGTTCGATATTACCCAATCAAAACCCGTTCTTTTGCAAGAGCCTAAAAGAGTATTTCGCTGATATCGATACCGCTTTAGCCACCATCCGGTCTGAAGGCAACGAGCGGATATTATTAATGGCGCATTCTACAGGCGGATTGATCACACCTTATTATTTGAATAGTAAAAAAGGGGAGTTACCGGTAGACGGGCTTATCTTGAACAGCCCTTTTCTGGATTGGAATTTCGGATGGTTCATGGAGAAAGTCGTACTGCCAACCGTTGCGTTTGTCGGGAGGCTATTCCCGAATCTTACCGTACAAGGACTAGGTGACCCGAATTACGCTTATAGCTTGCTTAAGCAATATAAAGGAGAATGGGAGTTTGACACGAACTGGAAAATGATATTCGGGCATCCGAAAAAAGCCGGATGGATCAAAGCCATACAAGAAGCACAACAGACGGTACAAAAAGGGTTAAAACTGGATTGTCCGATACTAGTGATGTCTTCCAACAAATCTTTTCCGGAAACAGAGACATGGCATGAGGAATACATGACCTCCGACATCGTCTTGGATGTTCAAGACATTCAAAAATACGGGGAGAAACTAGGAGACAAAGTCACGAGAGATACCATACCAAACGGCATCCACGATCTGATCCTATCTCAAAAGCCCTATCGGAACGATGCCTATCAAACTATATTCGAGTGGTTAAAGAAACAATAATGGTTGCACCAAACATATAAATCCTTACCTTTGCGCCCAGACAAAACATTTATATATACATGAAATCAGTGCGATCAATTTTTATAGGTCTGACCTGTCTGGGGATGGCAACGGCTAGTTTCGCTCAAGAAAAAGAGACAACTCCGGAAGCGACTACCTATAAGGCCGAGATATTCGGATCGGTAGCTAGTGGCGATAATACCCCTTTCTGGATGGTTAGCAATCGATACGGAATTGTTCCTTTGGAAGCGAATAACGGATATTTGAATGCGGGAGTATTCCATAATCAAACTTTTGGCAAAGGTTTTCGCTGGGGAGCCGGATTAGACGTAGTGGCCGCAGTTCCTCGTCATCGCAATTTCTTTATCCAACAAATATATGCCGAGTTAGGTTACAAATGCTTGCTATTGAGTGTAGGAAGCAAGGAACGCTATAATTCTCTTTGGGATCGTTGGCTTAGCTCGGGCGATATCGTACAATCTGCCAATGCCCGCCCGATTCCGGAAGTGAACATCAGTATTCCGGAATTTACCGTCGTTCCTTTAACGAAAGGCTGGATGCAAGTCAAAGGAGACTTTGCCGTCGGTCGTTCTTTCGACAAGGATTATCTGGCTAACTTCACAAACAATAAGCAGACTTATGTCGATAACGTTTTATGGCATCATAAATCATTATTTGTACAGATTAAGGATACACGCAATGACTTCCCGTTATCCGGCGTAATCGGAGTACAGCATTGGGCACAATGGGGAGGAACCTCAACCAATCCTAAGATCGGAAAGCAGCCTCAATCCATCAAGGACCTTATCCGGGTTATTTGCGGCAGCGAAGGTGGTGGCGACGCAACAGTCTCCGATCAAATCAACGTACTGGGTAATCATTATGGCTCTTACGATTTCAAATTGGCTTTTACACAACCTAACTGGCAAGTATCCGCCTATTACCAACATTTCTTCGAGGATAAATCCGGTATGATATTCGTAAACAATACCGACGGATTATGGGGAGGACAATTGGATTTACCAAAATTTCCGTGGTTGCGTAAGGTGGTCGTGGAGTATCTGGTTACAAGAGACCAAAGCGGACAGTTCCACTTCATCGATTTTGATCACGACCTACATCCCGGCGTAGGTGGCGGTGGTGATGATTATTATAACAACGGAGAATACACTACCGGAGCCTCTTATTTTAACCGGGCGATAGGTTCTCCTCTGATCACAAGCCCAGAGTATAACGAGGCCGGTTCATTAGGATTCAAGAACAACCGTGTTCGTGACTGGCATTTCGGTGCTGAAGGCGCTATCTCCTCACAAGTATCTTATCGGGTATTAGTCACCGTGATGAATAGTTGGGGTAGACATGTCACCCCTTTCCTTAGCAAGAAAAGAGGAGCTTCCGGACTTTTAGATATCTCTTATCAACATCCCCGTTTATCGGGATGGGAATTTACAGGGTCTTTGGCAGCTGATGCCGGTTCCATGTTCGGCGATAACTTCGGATTCAGCCTGAAAGTAGCGAAACGTGGCATCTTGAAAAGCTGGAAATAATAACCTAAATTATTTATATTCTTCCCACAAGGCAGATGCGATGATTTCTTGAGTCTGATCAGCGAACGCTTGCATTCCTTTGTGGGAAGTGTCTATATTCTCGGTATAAACCGCCGGATGGATCACCATCTCCATCCGATGACGATGGACATTCAACGACCCGATCGGCAAGACATCAAACGGCCCGTTTAAGGTGATCGGAATAATAGGCAAATGCTGATCCAGAGCCATTTGATAAGCCCCTTTCTTGAAACGAATCATTTTCCCGGTATACGTACGCGAACCTTCCGGGAAAACAACCACGGAAGCCCCGTTCCGAAGACAACGCTCCGCCTCCAAAACACTACGGGCGGCAGCCTTCGGCGTAGAATTATCGACAAAGATAAAACCGGCGGCACGGCAAGCGGCCCCGACAAATGGAATTTTAGCGATACCCGCCTTCATCACCCACTTAATGGGAACGCCTAAGAAACCATATATCAAGAAAATATCAAACGCACCTTGATGATTTGCTACGAAAACATACGATTGTTTCCGGTCTATATGCTCACGCCCTTTTACCGTCACCGGACAAAGCGCCAGATAGCAAGTCAATCGAGACCAGATCATACCCGGATAATAAGCGAAGATTTTCTCTCCCCCCAATAGACAACCGATGATAACCGTCACAGCCGTAAGTATAGTCAGTACCAGAAATACAGGTACAAAAAACAGCCACAAATAAACTATGTAAAGTATTCTTCCCATACGTAACTATATTATAACACAAATATAGAAGCTAATTTCAATCGTTTCATTATTTTTCTCCGAAAATATTTTCACGATCGGGTTATTATTGCTTTATTTGCGGTAGAAAAGAAAATAATTATAAAATATCTATAACCATGAATGAGTTAATTAAAAATCTAGGAGTGATCGTACTCATTATTGGTGCGGCAGTTTTGGCTGTACCGTTTTTTACCGGTGGTATGACAAATAGTATTCTACTTACAGGTCTGGGATTGGTTCTCCTTGGCTATTTTGGTCATATCGTAATCAACAAACGAGTAGAATAATACACGCTACTTAGATTTAAAAGGAAATGAAAAAGGATGTGCCTCATTGTTTCGCACATCCTTTTTTTGAATCATCATGCAAATTGAGAGATATGCCCAAATCGTTATTGAGTTCCCCATTCCTTGTTTGGTTTATCGCTAAGCCATAATTCCAAAAGGCCACCTTGCTCAAATACGGTATGCGGCAATTGATATTTATGATACATCTCTCCGTTCAAAGAAGCTTTCTGGATATAACAATTCTCAGGGGAGTTATCATGTACTTTAATCTTAAACTCGTTCCCTTTATAATACCGAGAATCCAATCGAATCGTAATCTCATTGAAAACAGGGCTTGTAATATCATACATCGGATTATAGGCAGAGCCTCCATCCAAACTGAATAATCCCATAGCCATCAGTGCACTTATTCCAGCCATCTGTCCTTGATCTTCATCATTTTCGCCGTAGCCTCGCTCTGGCGTAATATCACCATAGGTCTGTTTAGCGACCTGACGCACCCAATATTGAGTCAGCCAAGGCTTTCCTACATGTGAGAAAATGTGCGCATTCGAGCAACCGGGTTGATTGGCATAACTAACATAACTAGACAGGAATCTTGCATTTTTCGACATCTCAAACACATAATTCAATTGAGTAGCTAAGCTGTCATTACCTCCCATCAAACGAGCCAATGTTTCAATGTCATGAGATAATCCAAAAGTAGCCTGCCAAGCATTGGCTTGTACAAACCCACGCTCGGACAAAGGATCCAAATGGACCCACTCTCCTGTTTCTTTTCTAGGCATCATCAACCTCAAATCCGGATGCCAAGACGCAGGCCAGCCCAAGGAACGATTTCTATAATAATTATAATCCTTGAGTTTTCCCATAGCTTTCGCCATTTCTCCCAAAGCCCAATCCTCAAAGGCCCATTGAATAGTCAAGCCTGCCTCTTCTGGGCAATATCCGTGTTTAATATAGAACTCCAACTCTTTATCCATATCAAAGGCAAGCATACCACCTTTCTCATGATTCCTTTTCATAGCCGCATATCCCTCCTTGGGCGACCATTTATGAAACACCCCCCGCTGATAAGCGGAAGTAATCAAGGAGGTAGCCGGACAGCCCGTCATAATATAAGTATAAGACCCTATGGACGGCCCACGAGGTAATAGACCTCCATTCTTGTCATATTCGATAAAAGAAGCGGAAAACTCGTCTAAAACAGAAGGATACGCCAGTCCCCACAACGTGTTTAAATTCCACTGTGTCAACCATAGAGCATCTGAATTATACATATGAAACCTTGATTTTCCTGTTTTATCTTTAGGCAAAGTCCGTACTTGGAATTTAGGAGCAATCGTATGTATCCTTGTTTGTTTTCCAATACGTTCTCCTCCGGACAAATAATCCGGATACTCGCCATTGCTATCATCTATCTTATGGCGCCCCAACAATATGTGCCACAAATCGGTATAAAACTTGGTCTTTTGCTGAAAAGAACCACCTTGCACATCAATTTTTCCCAACCACTCATTCCAAATACGCTCGGACGCACTCTTAACTTGATCAAAATCCCAATGTTTACATTCCCGCTCTATATTCTCACGGGCGTTTTCCTCACTCACATAAGAGATAGCGGTCTTCAACAACAGCTCATCACCAGCCTTAAAAGATCCAAAACAAGCTTCTACGCCAGAAGAAGGAGATTGTTTAAAAGAGGACTTAGGCACGGTAATTAATTCGGAAGAACCCGTAAAATGTCCAACTCCCATTTCCTTCTTATCGCCCACCCAACCATTCAATGCCTCGATTGGCTTATTGAATTGAACGACAAAATACACTTTCGCAACATCCACACCGCCCCATACACGACCGGCTGTATCAAAATATCCGGAGATCTCCGTATCACTCACTTTAGTCACATGAGCATTCAACAAAGTAGAAGTAGCGATATGACCTCCCAAGTTCACCAAGACCTTCGCCAAACCATCTTCCGCATACGTAAGACGATAAAGCCCCACTCGATCCGTAACGGTCTGTTCCACCCATATCTTGTAGGAATCCAAAAATAAACGATGATAGCCGGGTTGAACGATCTCACCCTCATGGGAGAAAGAAGAACGCCAAGCCTTATCCCCCCCACAGACATCTACCTCGTCTTTTACTGGCATCAGAGACAAGCCAGAAATCATCCAATTATGAATTTGCGGAAAACCTAATACCGTTGTAGAGTTATAATTATAACCTCCTCCTCCCTGATTGATATTACGGGTTAACGGAGCGGAACTGATCATTCCAAAAGGCAAGCTTCCTGTAACAAAGAAAAAATACCGCCCCTTAGCCGTCTCGATATACGGATTAACCCATGAGACATAATCTGTATAAGATTCCGGTGCGGGATAAACCTCTATCTCAGACAAACCTAAATCTCGTCCTTCCCCATCTGTCGCCTGAAAACGAAGCCATTCTATTTTTTTAGTCTCAAACGTCACCACTTTCGGTGCTCCATCATTAGGAATCTGGTTGACCGTGATTGAGCTTCCATCGCTAAAGAACAACGTACCGGCCGCCGTATGGCTGTCCTTATCTACCCGATCATATAATATGACTTGATTCGTATAAATGGGCTCTTCCCAATCCAATTGAATCCAAGGATAGGGATACACCCGCCCCCGGAAGTCCAACTTTGTTTTAGCGACCCACTCTCCTTTTCCTGCAATACGAATCACCTGATCCACTACATTCTCACAACCTTGTTCCTGCGTTAACGCAGAAGAGCAAGAGACTTTCGCCAAAGAAGCGATATTATGGGGAGTCGCAGATAGCTCACAGCAAACAACCCAACTCAACAGATATAAAAGAAATCTCAATTGTTTCATCTCTATACAAAAATAATAAAAAAGGCAGCCCCAAACGGGCACTGCCTTTTCTTTCAACCATTCATAAAACTTTAATAACCCGGATTCTGTTTCATTACCTCAGCACCACAAATATCTATAACAGATTGAGGTATAGGAAAATACTCATGCTTTCCTTTTACAAAGCGAGCATTCTGCAAGTGGGAACGGAATGTTTTTTCTTTCTCAAAATACACATTGAGAACCTCATCCGCAATACCCCAACGCACTAAATCAAAGAAGCGGATACCCTCATGAGCCATCTCTAAACGTCTTTCCATACGCAATGCTTGCACAGCCTCATTTTTCGACTTAAATGGCTCGGTATAAATCTCCACCTTATAATTAGCGGCATCTTGCGACTGATCATCCCACAGCTTGACATGCTGTGTATTCTTTGCACGCTCCCTAATTTTATTAATATACTTACGTCCAGTCTCCAAATCACCGGTCTCGATAGCGGCCTCAGCTCTCCACAACAGCAAATCCGCATAACGAATCACGTAAAAATTCAACGCATTCACATATGGCCATATTGGAGAGTAATGGGTAGAGTTCAACGATACCAAACGTTTCTTCGGACTATACGGGCCATATACGCTAGCCTCTCTTGGAGTCCAATCATACACCTGTACATCCATAAACGGAATATTTGGCCGAGCCAAGGTATGATCCAAACGAACATCCACATAGTCGCTTTCCGCTACATCCTTACCATCATTATAAGGCAAGCCGTTTTCATTCGTCTTATAAGCATTTACCAAATTCTGAGTCGGCCGCAAGAATCCATAAGTTGGATAAGGACCTCCCGGCGGTAACAAACGATCGCCATAACTTCCGTTTTGATTACTGGACGCTCCATCGTTAATAGATAACTGAACCGCAAAAATAATTTCTGAGTTGTTATCATTCTCCGGCAAGAACACTTCCCTGAAATCAGGATACAGCGTATATTTCCCGGACTGGATCACCTCATCACAAGCACTTAGGCACTCTTTCCATTTCGACTGATATAAATACACCTTAGCCATATAAGCTTTTGCCGCCATTTTGGTAGGACGTCCATAATCTGATTGGCTTTCTGGCAAGACTTGATAAGCGGCAGAGAATTCCCCCAAAATCTTTTCCCATAGCTGGTCGGACGTAAACTCCATATTCGATTTCGTATGATACTCATTCGGATCAACCACCGTCTCATCAATCCAAGGGATCAAATTATAGATGACTTTCAAGTTGAAATAATAGTGTCCTCTCAAGAAACGCATTTCCGCCAAACGTTGCTCTTTGTTCTTTACCGTACTATTGCTCAACAAACGAATCGCTTGATTACAACGCTTTACACCCTCATAAAGAGCAGCCCAACGAGCCTCAAAATCGATACCCGTCGGATTGGCATTAAAGATTTCCATCAAGTGAATCTGGTTTTGGTCACCGGTACCTCCACCCCCTTTATAGGCATCGTCAGATACGACATCCCCAAACTGCCAATTCGAACAACCGGAGTTGATCGCATCCGAAGCATAATATCCATCCAATACCGCATAAGCACCTATCACGATTCCCTCTATGTTTTCCTCACTTTCTACCTGCTCGGGCATAAATTCCCCTACAGGCTCCTCAGAAAGAAAAGAATCGGCACAAGAGCACATCACTAAAGCCGCAACAACTAAACTAACTATCTTTTTCATCGTACATCAGATTTTCAATTAAAAATTAACATTAACTCCTAAGGTGAATGTCCTTGGCAACGGGTATACGCCACGATCAACACCCATATCCAAATTTCGGTTCTCGGAAGAATAGCTCTGTAAACCCACCTCCGGATCAATACCATTATAGCCCGTTATCGTAAACAGGTTCTGTCCTTGTAAATAAATATAGGTACGTTTCAATTTCAATTTAGATGTGATCCGATCCGGCAAGGTATAACCAATCTTCAAATTCTTCAAACGAACGAAGGAAGCGTTATGAATATAATAAGTAGAAGGCCGGATATTATTATTCGGGTCATCCAATGTTACACGTGGTATATCCGTATTCGTATGATCCGGTCTCCAAGCATCCAGAATCGTAGAGTTTTTATTATACTGAGCTTGATTATAGAACTCACCCAAATAATTTGTCAAATTATAAACCTCGTTACCAAATACCCCTTGGAAGAACGCACTTATATCAAAGTTCTTATAATTGAACCCAAGCGTTAGACCCATACTGCAATCAGGCAGCGGGCTACCTACAAAATCACGATCCTCGCTATTGATTACTCCATCACCGTTCAAGTCCTTAAAGCGGATATCGCCAGGTTTAGCGTTCGGTTGCAACAGCTCGCCCTTATCATTCTTATAGTTTTGGATCTCTGCGTCGTTTTGAAACAAGCCATCTGCCTCATACACGAAGAAAGAGCCGATCGGTTGTCCTACCGCCGAACGAGAGGTCTCTTGGTCAAAGTTTCGTCCATGAAGTTCGCTGCTGGAAAGACCAATATAATCCACGCCATTCAGCTCTGTCATCTTATTCTTGATGATAGAGAAATTATATGCTACAGAGAAGCCAAAATCTTGATTGATCTGTTTCTGATAATTCACCTCCATCTCAAAACCCTTGTTATTCATCTTTCCGACGTTATCCCAAACCGTCATGTTCGTTCCTCCGATCGAAGCTGGTAAGGCTCTACGCCACAACAAATCCTTGGTGTCCTTATTAAAGAAGTCCAATGTCAAATTCAAGTCACCGCTTAAAAAACCTAAGTCCAAGCCAACATTGGTTTGAGTGGTCGTCTCCCACTTCAAATTAGCGTTACCATTACGAGTCTGCACAAATCCTAAATCCACAGAGCTTTGACTTCCATCAATCGGATAATTCGAGGTAGATGAACTACTCTTATAGGAATCGATCGTTGCGTAAGAAGGAACATCTGAGTTACCATTTTGTCCCCAACCGACACGAAGCTTCAAGTTATTGATAGCCTCCACATCAAAGAATGGCTCATTACTGATACGCCATCCCACCGAAGCGGCCGGGAAGTTACCCCACTTATTATTCCCCAAACGGGAAGATCCATCCCGACGCAAAGTGAAAGCGACCAAATAACGATCGTGATAATTGTAATCGATCTTGCCGAAATAAGAGACCATGCTATACTCCGTGGCAGACCCTGAGTTCTTTTGGGTTCCTACATCGCCCGCATCCAAGAAATGGAAGTTAGGATCATCCGAAGGGAAACCATCTCTCGAAGCCGTAAAATACTCATACCGGTTTCTCAACGACTCCAGACCCAACAATGCATTGATCGTATGATCGCCAAATGTCTTGGTATAGTTCAAGGTATTCGTAAACACCCAGTTGAAGTTCCATGCATTCCGGTTAGACAAACCACTTAATTTCTCAGAAGCGTTGATCTCATCATATTTAGGGCTAAAAGAACGTCTGTATAGATTATTATAGTCTGCACCAAAAGAAGTCTTGAACATAAATCCGTCAAACAAGTGCAGCTCTGCGTACAAATTACCCACCAAGCGGCTCTTCTTATCCTTGTTATCCTTATTTCTATGCAACTTTCCCATCGGGTTAGGAATATCCGAAAAGACATTTCCCGCATATTCATCCTCCAAGTTCTTCACCGGTGTGATCGACTGGAACTTATAGGCCTCATACAAAGTTCCTCCCAACGCCGCATTATTGGAGACACTAGTACCCCAAGAATGAGAAAGAGAAATATTCTCCCCGATACGAAGATGGTCATCGAACAATTTATACTCGGAATTAAAGCGACCGCTCACACGCTTGAAATCGCTTAACTTCACCAATCCCTGCTGATCATAATACCCCAAAGAAAACAATTGATTGGATTTCTTATCGGCTTTCGTGAAGGAAAGGTTATAGGATTGAACGATAGCGGCACGCAAAATCTCATCTACCCAATCCACGTCATCAGAAGGAATCTTATGATCTTTATCCAGATATTCGGGCACAACCGCTTGATCACCGTTTCCATAAACATCGTGTGAAGGTGTCTTTCCGTCGTTTTTCATCGCTTGCCACAACATATCGCCAAATTGCTGCGCATTCAACATCTTCAATTGTTTAGCCGCTTTTTGTACACCAAAGTACGCATCTAAATTCACATTGAATTGTCCTTCTTTTCCCTTTTTCGTATTAATGATAACAACACCATTGGCGGCACGCGCTCCATAAATAGAAGCAGAGGAAGCATCTTTCAATACTTGCATGGACTCTATATCATTCGGATTCAAGAAATTGATTCCCCCATCCACGGGAATACCGTCAATGATATAAAGAGGGTCATTGTTACGAATCGTACTATAACCACGGATACGGACAGCGACACCACCACCCGGCATATTATCCGGCATCACGTTCACGCCAGATAATTTACCTTGCATCATTTGGTCTACGCTGGATACCGGTGTATCTTTCAAGTCATCGATCTTCAAGACCGAAACCGCACCCGTCAAGTCCTTTTTACGAGAAACGCCATAACCTACCACTACAACCTCGTCCAAGTTTTGCGAATCCTCTTTCAAAGATATCGTCAGATCCGTCTTCGAGCCCGGAGTCAGCTCCATAGACAAATAACCGATATAAGAAACGACCAGTACCGCATTATCAGGTACTTCCAACGTGAAACGACCATCAATATCCGTGATTGTACCAATAGAGGTTCCTTTCACCAAGACATTCGCACCAATGATCGGTTCTTGACTCGAATCCAATACGACACCCTGTACCTTACGGCCTTGTTGCTGTACGACAGGAGCGGACTCCACCTTACGCGACAAAATGATTTGCCTATCCACAATCTTGTATTCGACCCCCATATTGTCGAAAACCTGTGACAAGACCACATTTATATCCTTATTGCTAGCATTCAAACTGATAAGACGGTTCGTGTCTAGGACATGATTGGAATACAAGAAAGAATAACCAGTCTCCTGTTCGATCCGATCAATCGCTTGTTCTACCGTTGCGTTCTTCAGCGACAAGGAAAGTGTCATTCCTTGCGAAGAAGATGTTCCCGCATATAGCTGGAAAGCTGTCAAAAATGTAAATGCCGTACTAAGTTTCAGTATACGGCCCGAATTAGGTAAACACCGCGCAAGATTTCTCTTACGTAAATGAAATGTGCTCATGAGCATACAGATTTAATGATTACACAATATATTAGTATAGATTTCCAATTATCTTTGATAAACATCGATCCTCCGGCGAACAAACGAGGAATCCAGACGTTGCGAAGGCTCTCGTGATGTCCATTCGATAGGAGCAGTCTGTTTCAAATAATCCAAGATCTGTTCCAAAGTCTCCGTAGTGAAGGTCGCCCGATATTTATACTCCGCATTCCCGCTCTTATGCAATACGATCTCCACGTTATATCGTTTCTCCAATCGTTTCAACACCTTATCCAAAGAAGTATTCCGGAAAACTATCCGTCCTCCTTTCCAATCCATTTTCTCCTCCAGGTTGGCCGCAGAAACACTGAAAGTACCGCTCTCCTTATCCAATACCGCCTGTTTGTTCGGCTCCAATCGGATACGTTCATCATTCCGGATCACGTCAATCTTTCCTTTTTCCAACACGGCCTCTATAAAAGGTTCGTCAGCATAGGCATTGACATTAAATTTTGTTCCATAGGCCACCACCCGTAAACCTTCGGAAGTTGATACACAAAAGGGATGTTCCGGATCGGCCTCCACCTCGAAATATCCTTCGCCGGAAAGTAACACCTTGCGCTCTTTCTCCTCGAACACCGACGGATAGGTCAATTTACTACCCGAGTTCAACCATACGACAGACTGGTCTGGCAACACAAACCGAGTAATCGTTCCGGGCAGGGAGTTAACCTCAGCATAAACGACAGGCTGGGACTTCTCGTCATATCTTGTGGCATAATACAAATAGGAGAAAAGTAACGAAGAAAATAACAACGGAAGCACCAATATAACTGCCGCACGAGTAAAAAGCAGCGACAAAGTTCGTCTGACAGCTTGCCGCCCTACCCGACGTTCCATTCGTAGCCATGCCTTTTGCACGTCAATCGACCGATACTCTAATATGTCCTCAGACAAGGCTTTAATTTCCTCTACCTGACGTGACACACTTTTATGTTCTACCTTTCTTTCCATATATTTTCTTCCTTTACTTATAGAGACACA
Source organism: Parabacteroides sp. AF27-14 (assembly GCF_003635425.1). Lineage (NCBI taxonomy): Bacteria > Pseudomonadati > Bacteroidota > Bacteroidia > Bacteroidales > Tannerellaceae > Parabacteroides > Parabacteroides sp. AF27-14. The sequence continues at coordinate 23,003 of NZ_QTLZ01000014.1, read as the reverse complement.
CTCTAAAGAAAAACACGACAGCGAAAATGAGTTTTTTTTATTTTTGTTCTCTTCAAAAATATATACCTTTGCCCCATCATGGAAAGAAATCATACCAAGGCTATTAATGTCGATTTACTTTTAGAACAAATTACGACTGAAGATAATAGGCTCGCCTTCCACCGCTTATTCGAGTTATATTATCCGGCACTTTGTATGTACGCCAAACGCTTTATCACAGATAAGGAAACAAGAGAAGATATCGTGCAGGACGTGTTTTTCGCTATTTGGGAAAATCGCAGCCGTATCTCAGTAAAGACCTCCGCACGTAGCTATCTCGTCACTTGCGCCAGAAATCACTGCTTAAATTATCTGCAACGCAACCATGAAAGATATTACGAATCGCTCATCCAAGAACAAATCCCGATCTATGCGGAAAGTAGTGAGGAACTCTACACATGGGAAGAACTGCAAACGTTATTAAGACAAGCCCTTGACAAGCTACCGGAGAACTATCGGCTCGCATTCGAGAAGAATCGTTTCGAGAATAAGAGCTATGGAGAAATCGCAGAGGAAATGCAAATATCCATACGAACCGTGGAAAGCTACAAGAACAAGGCAACAGAACTTCTAAAGACAGAGCTAAAAGATTACCTACCTCTATTTATCGGCTGGCTTTTTTAACAGGAAGGGGTTCCCCCCTCCCCTTCATAGTCGTTTATCGTTGGTCCAACCAAATCTTTACCCCCTCAAGTAAAAGCTGGTTCTCATCAGACTTCTGGGTGGAGAGCCGTAGATAAGTCTCATCCAAGCCCCGGAAATTCGAAGCGTCACGGATCAAGATTCCGTAATTATCTAAAAGGAATTGCTTTAAATCAGCGGCTGTACCCTTCTTCAAACGGACAAGGAAGAAAGTCGTAGAGGTCGGGATTACCTCCAAGCCATCCAATTTACTTAATTGGTAAATAAAATCCGCGGTCTCACGCTGCCATTTACGGATCGGCAACGTAAATTGCGCCGGATGGATCAAGATATATTTACTTGCCTCGATAGCGATAGCATTTACCGACCAAGGTATGATATACTTGTTCACTTTCTCCGCGATCTCCGGAGAAGCGACCAGATAACCGATACGCAAGCCGGGGATATTATAAGCCTTCGAGATAGACTGGACAAGGATTAAGTTCTTATGCGTTTTCACGTCACTCGGCTTTAGCATGTCTTCCGTCGTAAAAGCCACGTATGCCTGATCAATAATGAAGGTAGTCTGCGGATTCGCTGAGATCAAACGGAGAAGCTCCGTACGATGGATCAGCTTTCCATCCGGATTATTCGGATTACAAATCCAACAGAAATCCTGTCCCTCCAAGGATAACTCTGATAAATCGTCCGATGTCGGGAAGAAAGAGATCTCATGCTCATGCAAACGGCAAGCGTCCTCATATTCAGAGAAAGAAGGAATAGCGATCATGGATTTCGCACCTCGCCAAGCTTGCGCTAACAAATAAAAAGCGGTGATCGAACCATTCGTCACTACGATATTCTCCTCCTTGATCTCATACCGGCGGGCCAACAATCTTTTCAAGGTAGCGGCATCCGGCTCCGGATAACGAGTCAGCTTATCAAAATGCTCGATCAAATGTTCCTTCAGTTTATCTAAATTAGCTCCGTGCCACACATTCGAGCTAAAGTTTATCTTTACCTCGTTCTTTGCGTTATAAAAATCATCACCGTGTCCGTATAACATATACCTGCTTTTTAATTAATACCTTATCTGTTAAAACTGTCACAAAATTACGAATCTTTTTGGCTTTTCCTATCAATCGCCTTATAGATCGCATCCTGTATGCGAGTACGTATATCAAGCGATCCCAGTTTATTATTTGCCCGGCTAGGATTCACCCGGTTACTCAAAAATATATAAATAAGCTGGTTATCCGGATCTATCCAAAAACAAGTACCCGTAAATCCTGTATGTCCATAGACCGAGGCGGGAGCCAAAGCCCCACAAGGCGAGGCTTTCGGATTACCAATCACCGGCTTATCAAATCCTAGCCCTCTACGGCAAGTCGGGCTCTTGCTTTGTGTAAACAAACGGCTGGTTTCCAAAGAAAGATAGCGCTCGCCGCCATAAGTCCCTTGGTTTAGCATCAATTGGAGCACCTTCGCCAGATCATTCGCGTTCGAAAATAATCCGGCGTTTCCAGAAACACCCCCTTGAAAAGCGGCCGCCTCATCATGCACATATCCGCGAAGCAATTGACGGCGGACAAATCCATCTTGCTCTGTAGGTACAATTTGCAAGGTATCCATTCGCTTCAACGGATTATAAGTGGTATGCCAAGCCCCTAACCCGCTGTAGAAATCATCCCGAAGAAACTGGTCCATCGGAGATTTCATCAGATTTTCCACCATCATTTTCAGCATAATGAAATTCACGCAACTATATACGTACCTACCTCTCGTACCCAAACGGGATTTCTTGATATCTTGAAAGATCGTATCTTTAAAGGAATCACTCACATAGAAATTACGGGCTACCTCAGTCGTAAATCCGGGTTTCCGGGTATCCGAAACTACATCTGGAAGATATTTAAAATCATTCCGGACATACGTTTTAGCGTCAAAACGAACCGGATGCGTAGCGTTCTTCGCCGAACTATATAAACTGCCTTTATAACTATCCTTATCAATGGCATCCAGATAGAAATTAATAGTTGGAGTCACTCCCGATTGATGGTACAGTAACTCTTTTATCGATAAATCCTTTTTATTAGACTCCTTCAACTCCGGTATAAAATCGGAGATCTTATTGTTCAAGGTGAATTTCTTCTCATCATACGCTTTCATGACCGCCAATAAAGTTCCCGCCGCCTTCGACGCCGAGGCCAAGTCATAGACCGATGACTCCGTGACCGGCTGCCTACTTTCGTAATCAAAATAACCGAACGATTTATTATAGATAATCACGCCGTCCTTCGCCACCAGCACTTGGCATCCAGGATAAGCCTTCTCATCCAATCCCGCTTTAACGATCGACTCAATTACATCCAGACGGTCCGGATTCGCTCCCACCTCTTCCGGCTGGTGATATCCCAAACGAGTCTTTTCCGTAAAAATACCAGTACCCGCATAATACAATCCCGGAATCGAAACCGGAAGTTTCCCTTTCGCCGCAATACCACCGAATATCACTTGGGCCGCATATTCCTGCGCTAAGGGAGTGCCCTCGTAAGCCAACACGACCGCCTTCGCCTTCTCGATCGACTTCTTATATTCCTTACAAGCATATGGTAAGGTAAAGAAAGCATAGACCAACTCTTTCTTCGCGGCCAACTGCCTCAACGCTAAACTCTCGGGAATGCGAATCGTATGTACGCCACAAATGATCACGTCGTATTTTTGCAATTTATTATAAACCTGCTGGACTTGGGCAGCCGTAGAACGCCGTCCGATGCTAAAGCAAGCGATCGAATCATATTCACCCAGCATTTTCTGGAATTCATTACCAACCCCGTCTCCAATCGAGAGCGCCGCGATCTTTTTCTTATTCAACTGTTTAAGAGGTAAGATCGTATCCTCATTCTTCAAAACGGTAATAGCCTCCGAATTCAACTTCGCCGCCATCCATGCCGCATGCGGAGAGTTCAAACGTTTCGATAAGCCTTTTGTTTCGACCGGCTTATAGGCATTCAATCCAGCGATATATTTGTACCTTAATATTTTCAAGCACTTGGCCTCGATCGCTTCCAGATCCAATACCCCTTCCTCGATAGCCTCTTTCACGGCCGTAAAATCATTGATTGGAGCGGCCGGAGCGAGCAAGATATCATTCCCCGCAAGCAAAGCCTTCACCGAAGGATTATCCGTTTTCTTTGTGGAAGCTCCTTTCATCGCTAAAGCATCCGTAAAGCACAGACCTTGAAAACCGAGTTCTTTCTGTAATAGATCCGTCACTACCGCCTTAGAGAAAGAAGCCGGCTTATGACTTTTGTCCAATGCCGGAACATAAAGATGTCCCGTCATTATCCCGGCGAACCCATCATATATATAACGTTTAAAAGGAAGAAGTTCCACGCTATCCAAGCGGGCCCGGTTATGGCGCACGACGGGTAATGTCTCGTGCGAGTCCTCAGAAGTATCTCCATGTCCGGGGAAATGTTTGGAGACAGACAAGATGCCCGTACTTTCCAATCCTCTTGCGTAAGCAATACCTTTCTCCGACACAGCCTCCGGATTCTCGCCAAACGAACGCAGGCCGATCACGGGATTATCCACATTGCTATTCACGTCCATATCCGGAGCGAAATTTATATGAATTCCCATTTCCCGGCACTGCCGTCCCACCTCTTTTCCATATTCCTCGATCAAGGCATTGTCCTCGATAGCGCCTAGCATCATATTTTTCGGGAAACGGGTGGTTCCGCTTAATCGCATGGAAAGTCCCCACTCCCCATCCAAAGAGACCAACATCGGAATCCGGGAAGCCTTTTGCAAACGATTGGTCACCTCCGCCTGCGTCACCGGATCCCCTTTATGGAACAAGATACCCCCGATCTTGATCTCGTTCACGTAACGCATGAGCCGTTGCATATTCCGGTTATCGGATTTAGGATTCGCTATAACCATAAATAACTGCCCGATCCGTTCATCATAACTCATAGCGTCAAACACGGAATCAACCCAATGATTCATCTTTTCCTGATCCACCTCACGATAAAGGTTCGGGACTGTTTGCGCCCCACTCGATAAAAGGGAAATACAACACAAAAGCAAGATACCAATCTGTCTCATCACAACATTATCATTATTACTCTCCAAAAATAAGAAAATATCGCAATAGTAACGTGAATTGTGATAGGGGTTTTTACTATCTTTCCTGTCTCGTAATAAAAAATGAAGTACTTCATGAAGCTAATACTACTCATAATCTTGATTATCTTCGGCTTTCAATCAAGCGCTTGGGGACAAGAGCCGACTCTCAGTATCGAGGCTAAACAAGAGCCGATCCAAGAAATCATGAAAAAAATAGAGCATCAAACAGGCATGACATTCTCCTACGATCCTTCTATTCTCAAAGGCATTTCCCTGATTACATTCAAATCTGATAACCAATCCATATCGGAATGCCTTACCCGGCTATTCCAAAAGCTCCCTCTGTCTTATCAGATAAACGGTACCCACATCATCTTGAAGAAACGCCCCCGCTCAGTAACCATCAGCGGATTTGTACGGGATAAAGCGACTACGGAGTATCTAATCGGGGCTTCCGTTTATGACTCTCGCACACAAAGGGGCACGGCTACCAATAACCACGGTTTCTTCAGTCTAACCTTACCGGTCGGGGCAGTCCGTTTGGAGACTTCCTACATCGGATACGGACGTTTCTCACATACATTCCAACCGCTCGAACGGGATACCGTGATGGAAATTCTGCTGGAAAGCGGTGAAGCATTGGCCGAAGTTGTCGTTACCGGTAGTAATGACACACAAAACCCGATACAAGCCCCTCAGATGGGAACGATTAAAATAACCCGGAAGATGATCAAGACCATCCCGACCTTATTCGGTGAGGCCGATGTGATCAAAGCCCTGCAAACCCAACCCGGCGTATCAGCCGGAACGGAAGGATTAGCCGGGATGTATGTCCGTGGGGGGAATGGAGACGAGAACCTGTATATGATAGACGGAATCCAACTGTATCAGGTCAATCATCTCGGAGGACTTTTCTCCGCTTTCAACGCCGAGGCTTTGAAAGATGTGGATTTTTATAAATCCGCTTTCCCCGCCCGCTATGGGGGAAGGCTTTCCAGCGTAGTGGATGTGCATACTAAAGATGGCAATATGAAAGAGTACCATGGTAGCGCCATGCTGGGATTGACCTCCGGTAACTTAAATTTCGAAGGGCCGATCATTAAAAACCGGACTTCGTTCAACGCCTCCTTCCGTCGCTCTTGGCTGGATGGCTTGTCCGCACCGGGTGTGGCGATCTACAATAAAATTCAGAAAAAGAATGGGGAGAAATTCAGCGCACGCTATGCTTTTACCGATCTGAACCTAAAAGTAAACCACCATATCAATGACCGGAGCCAAGCTTACGTTAATTTCTATTTCGGACAGGATTTCCTAAAAGGAGGAAGTTCCGAGTTCTCCGTAGGTGATGATATAACCCCTTTCGAGAACAAGGACTTTGGAAAGATGCGCTGGGGTAACATCGCATTATCTTCCGGCTGGTCGCATGTGTTTAACAACAAGATGTTCGGTACCGTCACCTTGGCTTATTCCCATTATCAATCCAAACTAAAACAAGAGACTTCACAATACTACGGAACCGAGGGTGACAAAGATTATTCTTCACGTTTTATCGAGACCTCAACCCGAAACGGTATCAATGATTTCGGAGTCCATGCGAACTTCGACTATATTCCTACCCCGGCACATCATATCCGTTATGGCACCGACTATCTTTATCATCGTTTCAGCCCGGAATATATCGAGGAAAAGACCTCCGAGAATTTGTCTCCGACCAAACGAACTACCGGAGACGAGCGCCTTTCAGCGAATGAGTTGGCTGTTTTCGCCGAAGATGACTGGGCGATATCTTCCATTGTCCGGGTTAACGCCGGATTACGCCTGAACATGTATAATATACAAAAGAAGACATATGTCTCCTTAGACCCTCGTTTATCCGTACGCTTTCTGCTCACGAGGAATCTAAGCCTTAAGACCTCATACGCCCGGATGAATCAATACGTACATCAGATCAGCGAAAGTTATATGAGTCTCCCTACCGATATGTGGATGCCGGTCAGCAAGAAGCTGAAGCCATTGGAGAGTGATCAAGTATCCGTCGGCGCTTATTACAATTTACACAAAGACTATTCCTTCTCGGTGGAAGGTTATCATAAATGGATGAATCACCTACTGGATTATAAAGATGGTTACAACTTCTTACCCTCGTTCGTCGGTTGGGAGGAGAAACTGGCCGCCGGTAAGGGGTGGGCCTACGGAGCGGAGTTTATCGCCCGGAAAGAGACGGGGCGTATAACAGGATGGATCGGATACGGACTAATGTGGAGCGACCGGCAGTTCGACGAGATTAATAATGGCAAACGTTTCCCCGCGAAATACGATAACCGCCATAAGCTGAATATCGTCGCAAACTGGAAGATCAACGAGAAATTGGAACTGACCGGAAGCTGGACTTTCATGACCGGAAACCGGGTTACGGTGGCATTCGAGAATTACGAGGATTTGGGCCTCACTCCTGTCCCTCCGCTCTTACCGGAAGGAGGCTTGGACTATTTCACGGAGCGTAATAACGTACGTCTCCCCGCTTACCACCGCTTAGATCTGGGGATTAATATTTATCGACCTAAAAAGAACGGCCATCTCGGTATCTGGAATATCAGCGTATATAACGCTTATTGCCAGATGAACCCGATAACTATCCATAAGCGGTCTTGGATAAACTACAGCCATTATTTCGAGACGTTATCGCTCTTACCGATCATTCCGTCTATATCATATACTTATAAATTCTAAAGAACATGAAACCTATATTCTATTTATCAATCTTATTATCCAGCCTGCTCCTAACCTCCTGCTACAGGAAGTTTGACCTAGAGGAATATCGTACTACACCGAAAATGGTGATCAACTCGGCCTTCTCGCCGGATACAGTCGTAATGGCCAGCATATCCCGCACATGGTTTCACTCAGAGAGCAAGCCGGACGTGACGATTCGAAACGCCAAGGTAGAATTATACATAGACGGGATCTTCAAGGAGGAGATGCCTTGGAAAGAATATTCCTATTGGAAATCTTCTCGTTGGCTCGGAGAGGATCGAGGTGGATGGGTAACAGATACGCTTTATATATCGAATACGGTTCCACAGCCCGGACAAACCGTAAAGATTGTAGCTTCCACCCCGGAATATGGAACAGCCTCGGCGGAAGATAAGATTCCTTCCAAGACCGAAATCAAAGGCCTGCGCATAATTCCCCGTAAAGAAGCTACCGGCAACGGCGGTACCCTTGTCGATGGAGATGGGAATATCTCCTACATAGAAGAAAACGATGTGCTTATCTATCAAATCACTTTCCAAGATACCCCGGGTAAATCAAATTACTATTCTCTACAGATATGGGGAGATGACGACCATCTTGGTGTCCTGTTGGACTTCTCCGTAGATCCCGTATTCACGCAGCAACAAGGTATCTTGGATGAGGTTTTCGGCTCCTCGATGGTAAATTGGCGGGGACGGGTATTTTCCGACGAGCTGTTCGACGGAAAGGAATACACATTGCAAGTAAAAGAACAACTCAGGTCCGATACTAAATATTATACCAAACGCCATATTCGTTTATATTCCCTGTCCGAACCCTATTACCAATATCTGCTATCTTTACAAAACATCGAGAATGAAGGTATCATGGGCGGACTTACGAATGTAGGTCTGGCCGAGCCTGTCCGGATCTACAGCAATGTGGAAGGAGGGACGGGAATCGCTGGTGGATGTCAATGGTTTGAATCCTTGGTAGACATAAAAGATTTAATCAAATAGCGAGCAAAAAAGCATCTATCTATTGCGAATCAAATATTTATTTCGTTACTTTGCACCCGCTTTACGTAATCTCTGTCGGGAAATGTAGCCCGTTAAATTGCGTTTCATTATAAATTACAATTAAAAAGCTATAAACAATGGATTTAATTAAGATTGCAGAAGAAGCGTTCGCTACGAAGAAGGAACTTCCTTCATTCAAGAGTGGTGACACGATCACGGTAGCTTACCGTATCAAAGAGGGTAACAAAGAGCGTATCCAGCAGTATCGCGGTGTTGTTATCCGTATCTCCGGTCACGGCGACAAAAAACGTTTCACAGTTCGTAAGATGTCTGAGAACGTAGGTGTAGAGAGAATTTTCCCGATCGAATCTCCGTTTATCGAAAGCATCACGGTTAACAAAGTCGGTAAAGTACGTCGTGCTAAATTGTACTACTTGCGTGCCCTTACCGGTAAGAAAGCAAGAATCAAAGAAAAGAGAGTGTAATCTCTCCGATTCTATTGCCATACGAAAAGCCATCCAGCGGAATGCCGGATGGCTTTTTGTTTATCGTTTCTTACAATGCCCATCGTAAGCATCTAACAATGCCCATTCAAAGGAGCTTACGATGGGCATTATAAGAACCTTAGAATGGGCATTGAAAGAATCATATATCCAAATCACGCCACGGACTACCGTCCGGAGGATAATTTACAGACGATACGAGTACCATCCGTTGCCTCGATAACGAGAAGTAAGGGGCTACGTATGGATAAGCGATAGATATCACCTTGTTCCATTTGGCCGTTAGTACCTAATAAGTTCCCCTCGAACGAATAAACCATCAATCTACGAATCGCTTGGCGAGCAGTCACGCAGAGTTGGTTCCCGGAGAAAGAGATCGTGACTAGTTCCTCTCTAGCGATCGTCTCATTGGCTACCGTACCTTTGGTATACACCGCACGAATAGCGGGCAAGGCCGCACGTAGGATATTGACATCAAAATCATAATTCAACGCTTTCGACAATAACTGATCTAGCAAGTACCATCCCATAAAGGTATGGTCTACGATCGGTTCAGCCTTCAAGTTAATGACATCACCTCGATAGCGAGTCACTTCCGCCCAACCGTTCTCTCCACCCTCTACTTCCAAGTCAACGGGTAATTCCCGGAATTTAGCCTCTAGCTTACCCATATCTTTACCGATCAAGATCTCATGGCTCATCTCCGCCTCCGGGATAAACACGCCATCCAAATACCAACCTTCAAAAGCATAACCCGGTTTCGGCATCGCGATGATCTCGACCGTTTGGCCGGGAATGGCTTCGCCTATCACTTCCACCTCGCCGCCTTTCTCCGTAGATGAAGGATCATCCGGATTCGGCCCGGGTACGATCTCCACCTCATCCACCGGTGCCTCTCTCTTCTTGAAACGAGCCTCGATCGTAGTGGTTCGCTTACTAATAGTCAACGTATAAGAGATGTCGGTAGACAGGCACATACCCGCCTCATCATACCAGCCGATAAAGTCATAGTCTTTCGTAGGCGAGGCGATCACGGTCACCTCATCCCCTAACTCATAGATACCGTTTCCGCTTTGCGATACATAGCCGGCCTCCGGATCGGAAGTGTTCACGTAAAGGCAATACCCGATCTCCGGTTCGGAAGGATCTTTCGGCTTCCAGTCGTACACGGCCCGCAGGTAAACATGCTTGCCCGGCATGGTGAAGCGATAGGTTGCCTCTTCCGACACTTTCTTCCCATCGCTCTCCCAATGGTTGAACACATAATCGGGATAAGCATGGGCGATAAGTGTCACCTCTTTGCCATTCTCATAAATACCTTGGCCATTCTGTTCTACCCATCCAGCCATGGAGGGGCTGACGGTCGTAATCAGATTATAATAACCATTTCCCGGCTCCGATGGATTCTCCTTCGGGTTAAAACGTAGCTTGGCTATCAAGCGAGCGTTTTTCTCCGTAAGGGTGAAGGTATATTCCGAGAGGCCGGATAACTCCTCGCCATCGGCGGACTGCCAAGCCACAAACTCATAATTCGTATGCGGATAGGCCCGTACCGTTACTTCCGTACCCGTGTCGTAGATGCCGGAGGGATTCGTTTGCTCAAAATAGGCGGCTCCTTGGGGATCCGTGGAGAGTAAGAGCGTTAGTTTCCCCGGCTCCGGTGGAGGAGTCGGATTGAACTCATCCTGCGCATAGACTTGCCCGATGGATCCTCCGAGGAAGATCCAAAGAGACAAAGCCATCGTAATATATCGAAACAATCGTTTTCTCATAGCGATTACCATTTAATGGAACAAGTCTGACGCTCGCCCGCTTTTGTCGTCCATGTCATGTAATAAATACCAGACTGAGGTAGGGCCATACGTACCTCACCATCCGTCACTTTACCAGCGAAATGAATACGACCCGCCGCATCGCATACACTCAAAGTTTCCACATCACGCAAGCCGGACACGATCAACAAGCCTTCTCGCACGTTCCAGCGAATCGGCACATCGATTGCCTCAACAGAAGTCACCACATCGCTTCTCAACTCTAAGCGACCTGAGAGGGTTCCGGCCTCGGCCTCGAAAGTATAAGCCTCCTTATTTAGGTCGCATACGGCACCCGTCTGCTTATCTACCAACTGAATACCTTCGCCAATCTTCTCTTTCAATGAGATCGTATAGCTTCCCTTGACAGGCAGGACACATCCAAGGCGTACCACGCCATCCGCTACCGGACGCTCGTTGATAGCCAACCGGTTTCCCTCCTTATCTAGGCTATAGAAAGATGCGGCATCCGCATTCGGACTGCCGAACTTGGCGACATCAAGACCGATCTCATACTCCAGCGAGGCAGCCTCGTTGAATACCACACGGGTACGGTCGCTTGCCTTCTCGCCTGCCAGCAGCAGGTTGACAACCTGACGGTTATCCACGCCACGTAACGCTGAAGCCGCTTGCGTTTCCCTCGGCAGGGCGGCCACACGACCCTCCGGATTGAATACCAAGCCGGAAGTCTTCTTTTGTACGAAGAAGGCCGTAAGCGGTGCCAGATAAACACCCTTATCATCCTGCGTATAATACTCGTAATTATTCAAATCGGGAGACCAAACCGTCACCGTAGCGTCCAATCCATCCGCAAACAATCGCTCCACGCTATAATAGGCGGGATACGGATTCCCCACGAAGTTCCAATTGGCATTCATGGCATTATCCGAAGCGTAGGTATTCAACGGAATCGTCACGCCCGCCCGATTAAGGAGGGCTTTCATATCGCCGGTCTTGGTAGTAAATCCATCGGGTAACCCATCGTTACTGTTGAACTGGATGATATATCCCGTATTCGCCTTCAAGGTCTCCGAATCGGAAAGCTGTCTCCACGACTCGCCCACTCCCTTGTCCGCACGAGACTTGCTATCGTATTCCCGTACCACGAAACGAGTGTCGCTGCTCGTCAGCTTGATTTCAGACATCTTCAAGTTATAAGGGAAAGATATGAAATGCCAATAATTACTCCAAGCATCCCAATTGCAGGTAATCGATTCTGTTTGTATATCGGAATCAACCAGCAAGGAAGCATCCCGATAGTAAGCAAAGTTTTTCGGTTTCCAAACTTCGTTGCCTTCAACGGCCAAGCTACCATTATATAAAAGGACAGCAGAGCCGTCTACCTTATTCTCATCATTTATTAGATTTCCTTCTCCACGAAAAGCCATAACCTCACTGTAGAAACGAGCTTCCAAAAAACGATCGGCCTCACCCATCACAAAAGTAAACTCCGGATCGATAGAGATCTTCTTGTTATTCTCGTACCAGCCATCGAAACAGCCGGCCTCATAAACATCACCACCATAGGCAATCGCCTTTAGCGTCACAATCTCGCCGGTCTCGTAAGCACCGGCACCTTCTACCCGGCCATTGCCTTTGTAAGAAGTCGTAACCAGATATCCGAACTCTTCGATATTCTTGAAAGCAGACCAATATTTGTCAGCTTTGTAAGTCTCATTCAAGCCTTTCGGGACATAGACCTTGCAGGTAGTCTTATCTACGGATTCGAAAGCATTCTCACTCAAGTAAACCATATCGGGGGACTTCAACTTGATGGAAGAAACCTTGGCAGAAGCGAAAGCGGAATGACCAATAGATCGTAATGTCCCGGGGAATGATAACGCACCAGTGATCGGACATTCACCGAACGCATTGTCACTTATATTATACAAGGACGCATTCGAGAAGTCCACAGAAGTGACACCTGTATTAGAAAAAGCAAAACTACCGATAGTCTCTAATCCATCCGGAAGTTTCAGTGAAATAGGCACGCATGAACTGGAAGAGAAAGCATTGTTACTGATTTCTATCAAATGAGACAATGAAGATAAATCGATCTTTTGCAAGCAGGAACAACCTGAGAACGAAGAATTTCCGATCCGTTCTACAGACTCGGGTATATTCACTTTCTTTAATGCTGGTAAAGATCTAAAAGCAGCCCATCCTATCTCCTTTATCGTATTAGGAAGAACCACCTCCTCCAAATACGATAACGTAATTATATTCCCATTACGATCTTGATAAAACGCCCCACCCGGTAAGATATTATCTTCCATTACCGTGCTACTCAAATCAACCTTTTGTAATAACTCCATTTGCTTAATGATCTCGAAGTCACTTGCGTTCATCGGGCCGTTGATATTCAATTCCAATATGGTAGCCACCGGGATATTTTGCTCTGCCAATTTCGTTCCAAGCGTACCTGCCGCCTCCAAGACCACGGCTACCGGATCCGCATCAATCTCCACGATCTTGCTCTCGCTCCAAACCGAGGCTTTGCGATAGGCTTCCGCTGAGCCTTTCGGAACATACACAAAGGCATTCTTCAAACCAATCGATTGGGAAAGGCCGATCGGAGTAGCCGACTGCATGATTACTTTCGCACCATTTCTAGAGAATGATTCGTGATCGTACTCTGAATTACCTCTAAAAGCATTTCCCTTAATCGTCTGTACAGATTCCGGGATGGTTAATTCTTTTAATGACTCATTGGAAGGAAACGAACCCTCTCCCAAAGTCTTTACCGTAGAGGGAATCGCATAAGCCAACTCCTTCTTTCCTGCCGGATAAAACAACAAGCTCGCCTTATCTACCACGAACAATACTCCATCAATAGAGGTATAGAAACCATTATCGATTACGACTTCTTCCAAAGCTGGGCAGTTGTCAAAAGCTCCTATATTCAGCGTATTCAAGGAGGCACAATTACTAAAATCTACCTTTTTTAGATTTCGACAAGAACTAAACGTTCCCGAAGATACAACTGTGAGCTGTGTACTTTTACTAAAATCGATACTGGTTATAGCATCATTGCCATAAAACGCACTCTCTCCTATTTGCTGGATACTTGAAGCAAAAACAATGTCACCAGCCAAAGCACAACCTCTAAAAGCACTTTCGCCTATTCCTTTCAATTCAAGCAGTTTAGAAAAATCAAAATTAGATAATTTACTACAGTTCATAAACGCTCCACCGGAAATCCAAGTCAAGGCCGTGCAGCCCTCCATATTGATAGATGTCAAGTTTTCACAAAATCCAAAACCATCTATATTTTCTAATGCCGAACAGCAGGATAAATCCACTGTCTTTAAAGAAGAACAAGAATAAAATGCCTCACCATCTATCCTCATCAATTTATTACATCCCGACAAATCCAACATCTGCAAATTGCAACAATTAGAAAAAGCAGATCTTAATATCAGCTCCAACACTGTACAGGCCGACAAATCCAACATTTTCAATCCAGAGCACTCCTGAAAAGCATTATTCCATATCATTATCAATTGCGTAGCCTGCGAGAAATCCACCTCCGTCAGATTGTTGCAACCTTTAAAAGCCTTGTCATTTATCTGTTGAAGCACCTCCGGGAATATCACCATCTGAAGTGTCAGCTTATTTTGAAATGCCTCTTCCTGAATACTTTGAAGCTCTACATGTTCTTTTCCATTCCAATACTTAGTCTTCGGCAGTTCCGTCACCCCACTCATATCCAACACTTGAAGCATCGCCATCTGCTTCTTCATCGTCTGAAAGTCCTCCGCTCCCAGCGGGCCATTTACTTTCAAGGTCGTAACCTTCCCCACATCCGTACCTAGCTCGGATGCCAGCGTATTGGCCGAGGTCAGTGTTACCTCCTTCACCAATTGCGCATATACACTACTACTTATCCCAAGTCCTACGAGAAAAGCAAAAAGAAAGAAAAGTTTTTTCATACTCATTCTATTTGAATTAATAATTGATTTACCCTACAATCATCAACCGCTCCTTATCATCCACACAAAGAAAAAGCGCGAGGCTTAGCCATTGTCACCCACCTCTAGGTATCCCCATACCCTGCCCGGATAACAAACAGCAGCCCCACGCTTCATTATAAGATGCTCCTCTCGAAGTAACTATAACAAGCATGGGCGTCTGTTGTTATTATTCCCGGGCACGAAATTGGGGATTTCAGAAGTGGGAATAATATCTTTTAACGCCTTTTCCACGAAAACGAACCCGCCGAGCTTCCACTCTAACGGCTCGGTACAAAGTACGGAATTTCCCATGAATCCCGCAAACATCCATGCGAATATTTAGAATTCCTCATCCAATCCATAAGGACAAAAGCCGAAACAAACCAAAACAAATGTTTCTTGAACCCTATGTAAATTTCCGCACTACCTAATATATACTTTATTCGGCGGCAGTGAATATATATTCGGCGGCAGCGAATGATCGTTCGCCGCCGCCAAACGAAGAATACAAGCTTATCTTTTAGAGAATAAGAAGGTTATAAAGAAAGAATACGAACAAGTGTCCTTTTGTATAGAAGGAACCGCACGCAAGTTAAGACACTAGCCCTGTTTATCCTGCAGCTCTCGTATGATTTCGTCAAGAATGTAGAGATCGCTTTTTAAAAGCAAATCTCCGTTCTGTAATGTCAGGCATTTATAAGTATCACTATTATAAAAAAGGTCTAATGCTTTATCGGTAGAAATACGCAAACGAGACGCAAGCAGTTCGATAACTCCCCTATATTTACCCTGCATAACCGTATCAGCCGCACCAGGGACAACAAGTGGAGCAGGTGTTTTAGGTAAAAGAAACGCTTCCGTAAAGCAGAAGCAACGATGAAACATAAATAGCGATATGGCAAGACACGACAGACATCCATATCCAAAGAATAAACATTCAGCCAAGCCTCATCCTTATGACGTACCTCTGCTGTACGAAGTGCCCAACGAACCGCCTGTTCTTTCAAGTCCGTAACATAGAACCCGATTCCAAAATCCAGATTAGGCCGGCAAACCCCAGCCAAAGGCTCCTCTATGCGGCAAGTGGAACCATGATAAACCGTCAACATAGTGTTTTCCCTTTTTCTTCAATACTCCGGAAGGGTTTATATCCGTCCGGGAGCCATTGAGGATCACGATAGTAAATATATTCTAGGATGGAGTCTACGATATATGATTTCCCTTGCGTATGCAAGGTATCGTAATAAGAGCGGATATAGCCATTGATCGCTCCTAGTTCCTTCAGTTTATTATATACATCCGAACCATAACGCCCTAATCGTTCCGCGGTACTCTCTATGCAATAAATCATAAATTCCAGTTGCTTCTCCTCTATAGTCATAACCCTATCCTTTTTCTGGTTATAGATAACAAAGTTAGCAAATACTTTCAGTTATACAAAGACATCAAAAGTCATTTTCGTAATATAACACTCCCTTCCCTATAGGAGATATACTTCAATACCTCACGTATGAATGTACAGTAACTTACTTCCGACTATTCAATATACCCGATTCATTATCTGAATTATACAACTTACGATCCACGGATTTGTATTTGCGACCGAAATCTAAGTGGTAAGAGAATCCAATCTCGAAGCCCGGATAGATATCACCAAAACGCTGATCGGTCACATAGGGAGCGATCGCTGAATGGTTCTTACTCCGGTAACGGGCGGATGAGGTAAATTGAGTAGAGAAAGAAGCGCTTAACTGAACCTTCCCGATCCTATAACCGATACCCAACCTATTAAAACGATCGGCCTCACGACTGGTCTCACCCGAAAAGCTATAGCTTCTCTTATAAATCAACAGGTTAAAATTAAAGTTCTTCACATCGCTATTCAAAGAGATCACATAGAAGGGATCCGTGTATGTATGCGAATAGCTATTTCCATTCGATTGGAAATGGTTCAAGCCTCCGGAGATATTCATGCGCAGATAATCGCCGAAGGGTGAATAATTCAAATACAGTTCCGGCGTAAAACGATGGAAACTCCGTTGGTTATCGTAGGTACGGATAAAAAGTCCCCGGCTAACGTCATACAGGGTCTCTTCCATGACCATGCGGGGCTGGTATTGGTAAGAGAAAGTAAAGCCGGCCTTGACCTTTGCCGTATTCACATGAAATTCCACGGCGTTGTTATGATATAAGAAAGGGGATAGACCCGGATTACCTCTACGAACCTGTAAGGAATCAATCCATTGCTCCACATTACTCAACTCAGACAAGGATGGGTTTACATTGCGCAGGGTATACCGATAACGAGCGGATAATACCTCATTGATAGTATAAGTAAGTGTTACCTGCGGGCGGAAATACCACCGATTATAAGAGCCCGAGTTTTCTTGCGATAGATAATTACGGGAGGCGCCCAAACCTACGTTATAAACCAACTTCTTCCAAGTTCCTACGTATTGCGCATACATATACGATTCAGATTCCGTCATATGGGTCGTATAATCACCGGAACCGGAATATACGTTGTCCGTATAAGCCTGCGTATGTTTCAAACCGGCGGAAATACGACCGGTCTCTAGCTCTTTCTCGTAGATACCCTCTCCGATTACCGAATAGCGCTTTCCATCTACTTTCGTATAAATATCTGTCAAAGGAATACTTTCCAGTTCTTCCCGGTAGGTATGACGGCTATCGGTATTCGAATAAGTTCCCACGACATTGACAGCCAATGATTGTTTACGTGGTAATTTCCGGAAATAATACAAGTCGAGCGAGGGACGGGTATTCAAGGATTTATTATTATCGATAAGATCGGTCGTCATCTTGCTCTCGCTATTCCTTAAAAGGGCACTGCTATAGTTATGCGGATAGTCATAATAATAAAAATTCAGCTTAGCGTTCAAGAAATAATCATCATCCTTCGTGTAGTTATAATTCGCCGTCGTAGTCCAATACATCTCATAATCCCTCCCGGGGATTCCTTCCTGTGTTCGCTGGAAGGTACCATCTGGGGTATGAAAGATTTCCGTCCGGTCTTGCCATGCCTCTTTATACCGGTGTCCGTTCGCAAAGCTGGATAAAGAGAATTCCGAACGTCCTCGGTTATACTTACCATATATATAATCTGCCATCCAAAACGTGTTTAATTGATGGCTTAAATCCACGCCGAGATTTCCTCCGGAAGTCCGCTTGATCGTTATATAATCCAAGACGATATCGATTCCTTCCCCATATCGCAAGCCGGGGTTATCGTGATATTCCACCCGTTTGATATCCTCCGGCGAGAGGGCCGCGACTTCTAAGGAAGAAGCCAACACGCCATTTATACGCAACTGAACGTTTCCATTCGCCATAGAGATACTTTTCGTATTCGGATCTACCCATAGACGAGGTAAAGACATCCGCCTTGTCAAATCCAAGCCATCCATCGAGCGCTGCATTTGGTCTTTAGAGGGGAATATAAGTTGACGGTCTTTCTTCCTTATAATCGAAGAGGCTTGAATGGTAACCTCATCCAAATCGATCGTTTTCTCCTCTTGCGCGTTTACCAAAAAGGCAACGCAAATCAATCCCACAAATAATACTTGTCTTCTCATAAAATTCAAATTTGATTCGAGACAAATGTAAGGAGGTAAACAGCTAAAATCGATTTATACAGGCAAGAAACTAAAGTGCAAGGCATTATGCGCACATACTGATTTACAAAGTATTAGCGAACGACTTAGAGAGAAAAGTTTATATTTGCCGTTTGAGCACTTATATTGCCGATGATATCCTCTTTCTCGTCCATACCCAGCTTATGGCGGATGTCCGTCTTGCGCTGATAGATCGTACGGACGCTTTGCTGGGTAACCACACTGATTTCTTTGGTAGAGAAGCCGGCGCATAACAAGCAGCAAAGCTGGATTTCTTTTTCCAGCAAACGCCCATCAGACAATCGGACCAGATGCGTATGGAAATTATCATAGACCGCATCGATAATCGGATACAGGTCATCCCATACCAAAAGCGTATCTACCGGGACATCCTCATTCGTGATACGAGTCATTTGCTGGAGCAATTCCTTATTTTGTTGCGTGGGAGTAGTCGCCATCAAGCGGATAACACCCAATTGCTGCAACAAGACCTTACGGAAAAAGGCACTATCGGGTTTCTCCTCCTCCGCTACGGATTGCCTCGATTCGTCCAAGAGCTGACGCAAGGCCTCCAAACGCTCCTCCATATCGATCAAACGGTTCCTTCGGTTACGGATATAGATGGAAACTCCACCAGCGACCAATAGAGAAAACAAGGAGACGATCACCAAGATAGAGAACGTGCGCTGCCGGCTCATCTCCAGACGAAGGTTCGCTTGGCGCAAACGGTTTTGGTCGATCAAGCGTTCTCGCTCCGCCTTCTCCGTTTGCGATTTCACGATATACAAAGAATCACAATATTGCCCTAATCGGGAAATATCCACCGGTTTATTTTCCTTTACGTCCAATATAAATTGATAGGCATAATTCAGCGCATGCGAGGCTATATCATCGCTGTGACTACGCTCCAAGTCTAACGTATTCTTCTCGATATACTTCCGGGCAGAATCCAGCTCCCCAAGATTGATCCAAGGCATAACATAGGATCCCAAGATTTCTCGTTCCGGATAACGTTCCTTCAGCAAACGCAAATAGCTGATAGAAGCCTTGGGATTAAAGTCATACAAGAAATCCGCATAATTGCGGGCAAAATGATGGGCATACCATTTTATATCCTTAGCCAAGGACGAATCCACCGCCAAACGAAGATAATAATCCGCCGAATCCCTCATTTGCAAGCGGCTATAACTCAACCCGGCCATATAATAGGCCATCTCCTTAAATCCGGCTTTTGGCGAAGCTTCCCATTCCTTCGAGTCCGCGATCGTTTCCCGATACAACCCCTCACCGAAAGTCATAGAAGTTAATTTGTCATAAAAACGCACAAGGTAGGTCGAATCCGAACGGGAAAAAGCGGAATCTATCGCCTCCCGGTACAAGGAACGCCTTTGTTCCAATCCCTTCCGGGAATCACCCATATAAATAGCCTTTACGAAATAAGCGGAAAGTAAAGGCTCCGAGGCATGCTCCTTATAATAATCCACGGAGTAGTCGATGAGTGAGTCGTTCACCAAGCTGCGATCCTGCAAAAGATGAAGCCAAGCAAGCCTCCATCCATACTCCGCCTTATCGCTATCCGAAAGAGCGGAAAGCGTTATTTGCTCCTCCAGCAGCCAAGCGGCACTATCTAAGTTATTCTCGTTTACCAACCGGTCCGCCTCCGCAAATTTTTCCCGGACGGATTTACCGCCACAGGAAAGCAACAGGCAGACACTGGCCAGAAATATGTAGACAAACCATTTCGTCATAGCGACAGAGATCCTAATTTCCGGCAAAGGTACATTATTTTCGGAAGCCCGGGCGATTCACCGATATTTTTATCCGTTTCGTCGATTCCTTTTCCCGCTCGGATAAGGAAGCCCTATCTTTGTAAGCAGACAAAGGGTTTATCTATGTTACAATTAAAAAGAAACGACTTATTGATCGGCTTCACGATATCCGTCTTGCTTAGTATTTTCGTGAACTTCGCCCTTCTGATGCGTAAATATGAGTTCGAGACCGGAAACCCGAGCATGGGTATCCAGCCTCCGGATCGCACCATGTATTATTTGCTAATCTGGTTCTTCGTGTTCTCCTTCATCTTATTTATTGTCAACAGCTTGATGTATAAGCTCGGGGACAAGCTTTTCCGCAGGAAAGAGTATAAAAGGGTATTGCTGGTTTGCGTAACTTGTATCAGCATCGCCTACGGCATGTTTCATCTATCGCCGGTTTTGTACACGGCCATTTTCGTAGAATGGCTTGGGGAAGATGGGCCCCAGCCAGCTACCCAGGATATCATGATCCGCATCGACCGGGGCAGGATGGCTACGCAAACCATCAGGTCTGCCGAACGCCGGGGCATACCGGTACCTCCCAAGCCTTTCACGGTCCCTAACTCTTTCATGACGGAGCATCTTTTCGTCTTCCTTACGGTTATGCTAAGTTCCGTACTAATCCGCCTGTTAAGCAGCAAGCAACAAATGAAACTGGAATATGAACAATTGAAGACCGAGAAGTTACAGAATTCCTATAACGCCTTGATGGGACAAATCAACCCACATTTCTTCTTCAACTCCTTAAATGGATTGAACGCCTTGATACAGAGCGGAGAAAAACAACAGACGTTGGCTTATCTGGATGAGCTATCCAACGTCTTCCGGTATATCTTGCAAAGCAACAAGAAAGAGCTGGTTACGCTAGCGGAAGAACTTCAATTCGTAAAGGCGTATACCTATCTGCTGAGCGTGCGCTACGAGGGAAAACTATTCTTCTCCATCCAAGCGGATACCCCTTACTTACTTTGGTATCTGCCGATATTGAGCGTACTCCCCTTGATCGAGAACGCCGTAAAGCACAACGTTATCAGCAAGCAATACCCGCTACAGATCGATATCTATACCACCCATGAGGACAAACTAATCATATCCAATAAAATACATCCTAAGTCGGAAGATAGCAAAGGTAGCGGTATCGGATTGAAGAACCTATGGGGGCGCTACCGGATGCTTACCGGAAAGGACATCCAGATCTCCAACCGCAAGGAATATTTCAAGGTCACGCTTCCTTTACTTAATAAACCCATTCACTCATGAAAGCAGTTATTATAGAAGATGAGACTACCGCCGTTAATAGCTTAAAGGCGATCCTAGCGCAAAATACGGTTACCCCGATCGAGGTGATCGCCGAGCTGGAGA
Source organism: Parabacteroides sp. AF27-14 (assembly GCF_003635425.1). NCBI lineage: Bacteria > Pseudomonadati > Bacteroidota > Bacteroidia > Bacteroidales > Tannerellaceae > Parabacteroides > Parabacteroides sp. AF27-14. The sequence continues at coordinate 1,379 of NZ_QTLZ01000014.1, read as the reverse complement.
GTATCGAAGAGAGCGTGGAGTTTTTCCGGACATCGCCTCATCCGGATATCATCTTCATGGATATCCATTTAGCGGATGGATCGGCGTTCAAGATATTCGAGCAGGTGGAGATAGATGCCCCGGTAGTCTTCACGACCGCTTACGATGAGTATGCGTTACAGGCTTTTCAAGTAAGCAGTATCGATTATTTACTGAAACCTGTCACGCTGGCCTCGCTGGAAAGAGCCTTGAATAAATTACGGCTGTTCGATACCGAGGAAAGGCTGGCGCATATCCGGCAAACGAACCGTACAATCCAGAGTCGCCACACGATCAAGAGCTTATTGATCATGCTGGCCGATAAATTCTATCCGTTACCAGTTGAGGAGATCCTTTATTTCTATACGGCCAACGAGAAAGTTACCGCCTATACCTTCGACGGAAAACAACATCCCGTAGACCGTACCCTCGACGCGTTGGGAGAGCAACTGGACGAGAGGCTTTTCTTCCGGGCCAACCGTCAATTCATCATTTCACGCAATGCCATCAAGGATATAGATCTTTGGTTCGGGAGCCGCCTGTCCGTCAACCTCACTTTACCTGTCCCCGAACGTATTATCATTAGCAAAACCAAGACCCCGGTCTTCAAGAAATGGATTCTGAGGGAAGAGGAATAATGTCTTTTCACCCCCTCCCGTAAGGCGATTCACCGACCCGATTATACCACTAATCGGCGCTTAACCTTTCTTTACCGAACTTTCCTGTTATTTTGCGGTACAACAAATAAAGATAAAAACACTATGCTGAAATGTATCACTTTCGACGGAGACACCTCGACCCTGAACACGCTCATGGGATATTTCGAGAAACTGGACAAGGCTTTGGCCGATGTTCACCAAGCGCTGAGCAAGGAGCAAACAGAACGCCCCATCTTCGTCCGGGAGGGCAGCAAGATCATCCGCCTCCGCCGGGAAGAGATCCTTTTCCTCGAGGGGTACGGCGATTATGTAAAGGTACACCGTATCAATGGCAAGCCCCTGCTCACGCAAGTCAGCTTGAAGCGGTTCGAGGAGTTTCTGGACAGGAATCGTTTTTGCCGGGTACATCGCTCTTACATCGTATCCCTCTCCCACATTAATTATATCGAGCGCAAGCGGATACGTATCGGCGAGGAACTGATCCCTATCAGCGATTCGTACCTGCCCGCCTTGATGAATAATCTGGCTCTCCAAGAGTAACCAAGAGTTTCATGCGGAAGAAACTTTTGTTTCTCCGTGACAAAACTTTTGTTTCCTAGTGAAGAAACTTTAGTTTCATAGGCAGAAAACTAAAGCTTCACTTGGTAGAATGTCTTTTCCTGATTTATCTAGACACTTTTTTTGTTTATAAACGTAATCAGT
>NZ_QTLZ01000013.1:49763-136469 GCF_003635425.1 Parabacteroides sp. AF27-14 | reverse complement strand
AAGCCCATTGGCAGAATTAAGTATGCACTAAATTAATTCCGCCAACAGGTTTAACTATTGTCTTAACAGCGTTCTCGCCTTCTACGGCTACTGCGATGATTCCAGCAGGAACAGCGATCGTAGCGTTGTCGGAAGCAAGAATAGTCTCGGCTACTACCTTACCTAAGATATTAGAGATAACCACCTTCTTACCGGCTGCGCCTTGGATCTCTACGATACCATTGCCACCTATTACCTTAACACCGGCAGCGCCATCAGCTACAGACTCGTTGGAAGTAGGATCACCAGCAGTGATCGTGAACTTCATGGCGCTATTCTTATCAGTACCCCAAGCCAATTTGTCGTTGAGGCCATATAAGTAACGATCTTTCTCCTTAACGGAACGGATCACATACATACCCTCATCGTCAGCGCATTGGATAATCTGAACCTTGAAGTTATCCAAGCCGCCTAATACGCCTTCGTCGTCAGCATTTTTAGCAACTTTCACTTCCTTACCCTTTACTACCGTAGAGATCGTATCGTTGTTTGCCTCGATAGAAGCAGACTTGAAGATAGCCTTAGTAGCTTTTTCGGCCCATTCATATTTCTTGTCGTACATGCCGTCCGCTACATAATAGTCCACAGAATCCTTCGGATTGAACAAGAACAAGCTTCTATTAGGATCTTCCGTACCCTTAGAGATATAGAAAGAAGGAACGATCGCTTTCGTATCGGTTACGCGCAAATAGAATGAGTATTGCTCATTATTCACTACGATACCCTCTTGGTTCTCGTTCAAGGAGATATAGTTGCCTAACTCGCTTACCAATGAGATATGGCCATTCTTAGCGGGATAGCTGATTTCCGGAGCTTCCTCGATCAAGTAAGTCTTTAATGTCATGTCTTGATTATTACCCGGCAATGCATAAACTACGGATGGAGTTGTATACACATACTCGTCATTGTTATACTTAACAGCTACTACTGATTTCGTAGTCTTGCCAAATACAGTTGTAACATTCGCATTCGTACTTGATACAGGAATCAAATAAACAGAGCCATCAGCAGCTTGTTTAATAACGAACTTAGCCGCATCTGCCGTAGCCATAACGTCTGCACCGTTAACATGGGTACTAGTACCTGTACCTTGCGGGAAATAGGCATTAGTCTCTATACCATCATTGATATAGCGCAATTGATAAGCATAAGCATAGCCTTTATCGCCCTTAGCCTGTACGGTCACGTGGTTACCTCTATTGTAAACGAAGCTACTCTCGATGATCGTCTTCGGAGCCTCGTCTTTGATCAATTGCCATTGAGCGGCATCGGATACGCTGTTGGCGAACTTACCATCAGCATTCAATTTGTAGACATTACTATTATTGTCTTTTGTAACAGCGGTATACCATTTATTGGAAGTCACGTTGTTGTCGCGAGCGAAAGCCATTGTTACCAAAGTCTGGTCATCTACGTTCAAGAAACCTGCGTATGGATCAACTTCTTCTACTTTCGTCAACTCCACTAACAGACGCTTAAACTCTACGGTCTGAGTCGAAGCAGTCTCACGGTAGGTATTCTCATCAACATAGATAGGAGTGATATCCCGAGTTGAAGGAACAGCTGTCTCATATACATTCTCACCCAAATCTGTTTTAGGGAACAATGTCGTAAGGAAATGATCACCTGTCTCACGATTCGTGAAAGTGATCTTATAAGTATCATCCACGCTTGTAATCATCCATTGATAAGCCGGAGTCTCTGTCTGTGACAACACCTTCGCTTTTGCGACAAGCTCAAAACTACCATTATCGACCGCAGAAGTCAAATATTTTCCATATACGCTCTTCACATCCCCTTGCTTACCGCTCAATACACGGATCGTATAAACAGCTGCCTTAGCCTCCTTGTTCAACAACTCGATACCTTTCTTCGTACCGGCAACGCCCAACTTAAAGATGAACTTATCCGTCTTGTCTGAAGTGTTAGAGATCGTAGTCAAGTAGAAATTATCATTATGCTGCAAAATCTCCAACTTGATTTGAGCATCCTTATGATCGGCCTTGCTACCTTGTATTCTGAAACGGAAACGATCCAGATTCAACTCATACGGATAAGATTCCACGTAACTCTTTTGAACACGGAAACAAGCGTTATGGATAGAAATCTCGTCACCTTGTGTCTTCCAAGCCGCACCTGTTCCTACATACAGGTTCAAGTCACCAATTTCCTTCTCTACCAAAGAGAAACCATCACCATTCGCACGTCCGGCGTTCGTTTCCTCCATTGTCTCTGTAGAGCTTGCAACCAAAACCGTAGCGTTCAACCACGCATTATAGTCCCTAACCACTTGGTCACTATTATCTAAAGCTGGAGCATTTTTCGTAAAGAAGTACATACCGGCAGGAATCTGCAAGTCTGAAGAAGATCCTGAATACCCCGGGTATTGTGTAGCATCAATCGTAATTGGGCGAGCCAAATAACGAGCTACCACCATTTTGTCGTTAAACAAGTTACCGATAGGTTCTTCACCTTGATCTTTAAGACGTTTAGAAACGAAAGAGAAACCAGATGTATTGTACAATGCGTTCAATTCCTCTGAATTCGTCAACAACTCAGACTTAACCTCGTAAAAGATCGGAGCCGCAATCGTCGTAGATACTGTTGACACATTACTACCCCAATTCAAGCCGTTGAGAGGAGTAGAAGATGAATAAATATACAAATTGTTATTCGTGCCAGAATATGCACCTCCCGTAAGAGCAGAAACAGAAGATCCATCAAATACGAAATCCTTATTCGTATTCTTATCCTCTACTTTCGTGTTTTTCTCTATAGCCGTAAAGCCGACATTAACCCTTAAAAGCTTTCCTGTCTCAACATTCGTAAAATTGTAAGAGAAGAAGCCTTTCGGAGATTCAGTTATGCCAACAGTCCAAACATACTGTTTAACATCATCATTATCAGCAAGAGGCGTAGATAATCCTATCGTAGACTCTGTAATGGTGCTACCCGATAGCTCATGACCATAAGCCTCATTATTCGTCTGATCATTAACAAATACATACTGGTGTCCAGCCTTCAATTCCGTAGCAGGCGTTGCGGTAAACGTCCCCTGTCCATTCACAAAGCCAGCCAATTGCTGAATAGAACTTTGCGCCCAAGCACTACCGCACAACGAACCCGCCATCAGCAGACCCGCCGTAAACAATGTAGAAATCTTTCTGTTCATAAATCGAAAATTTAAATATTAATAATAGTGTTAATTGAATATCTATCAAATCCTTAATCATCCTTCGTCTATACCGAAACGACTAGTTTAAACGATCGTTTAGATCTTGCGTTTTTAAAGGAGGAAAAAGAGAGGTTCGTCTGCCGAATCGGTTGTTTCGTAAAGGATAGGCTATTCTATTGATAAGAAAGCCGATAAGGGGCAAAAAAAATAGCAAGGAAGGGTTGCAAGTGTCAAAGAAACGCGTACCTTTGCAAAAGACTAATCTAAACGATCGTTTTCACCGTTCATTTTCATGTATATAATATAATGTACGTGCGTACATTGAATAAAGGCTTACTAAAAATCTTCCTACAATAAATAACATATTCAATATAAACTGCCCTGTTTTGGGTCTCCCAAGTGAATAACTAACGGCTTGTCGAGTGAATAACTTACGGCTATACCTAGTGAATAACTTACGGCTTGGGAAGTGAATAACTAACCACTTACAAACCTTTTTTCCTACCGTTGACCAAAGGAATTTCCTATCACCACAATGCCCATTATAAGGTCTTTACAATAGGCATTGTAACACCTTTATAATGCCCATTGTAAGCCGCTTATAACTGCGATCATTAGAACGTTCAAAAAGGGCACTGATAATCAATACATTAAAAACGCCATTACCTTGTCCAGAAAACACGTACGACTTTTACAAAAAACACGTACATGTTTTCTCGGAAACACGTACGTGTTTTTCAAGAAGCAAATTCCGGTCAAAAGCAATAAAGATTCTGATAAAGCCATTATCTTTGTTTTAAAATCAATACATAACCATGATGAGACACTTAAAGTACTTGGCTTTTGTAGCATGTCTGGGAAGTCTTTCCCCAGCCTTCGCGCAAAACGCCTCTAAAAGCCTAACAGTTGATGACCTGATCACTTGGCAACGAATCACGGACCGGGAGATCTCGGACAATGGAAAATGGGTAGCTTGCAAGATGGAACCTTGGGAAGGTGACGCTACCATTTATTTGTATGCGGCCCAAGGGCAAGAGACCGCCACTTTTTCTCCGGCCGATAAGTTCGCGTTCTCCGCTTCCTCGGGTTATCTGGTTGTCACGCAAACACCCGGAAAGTCTACGGTAGATTCCCTGAAAGTATTGAAGACGAAAGAGGACAAGATGCCGATGAACACCTTGGTAATCTATTCCGTCGCCGGTAAAAAGGAGACGATAGACTCCCTCAAAACCTTCAAATTAGCGGACGAGGCGGATTGGATCGCTTATCAAAGAGGCCGGAAGGACTCCACGTTGTACGTCCGTTCGCTGGATGGAAGCAAGACCTTCCAGTTCCCGACCGTAACGGATTTCCAATTCGCCAAGAAAAGCGGTATGCTATATTACACGAGCGCGGCGGAAGGAGAAGCAGGTATATTCACCTTGAACCCGGAGAAAGGAAGTCCGGCGCTCATCAAAGAGGGAAAAGGCGTATTCAAACAAACCACGTTCGACGAGAAAGGGGAACGGCTGGCTTTCTTATATTGCGCCGACAAAGATTCTTCTTACAAAGCGTTAAGCTTATGGCTATCCGAACATAACACTCCCGCGAAAGAAATCGCCACCCGTGAAAACAAGGCTTTCCCCGCTGAATGGGTAATCAATGAGAACGGGATGCTTCAATTCTCGAAATCCGCTTCCCGTCTGTTCTTCGGTACCTCACCGGAGCCGAGGCAAAAAGACACGACCCAACTAGCCGAGAATCGTCCGAACGTACAGGTTTGGAGTTGGGATGAGCCCGTACAATATACCGTACAGAATTACAACAAGGAAAAAGACTTAAAGAAAAGCTATCAAGCGGTTTATAATCTGGGCAACGGCTCTATCTTCCAATTGGCGAATGAGGAATTACCGAATATCCAATTGGGTAATGAGGGTGACGCACCCTTGGCGCTCCTTTCCACTTCCCGTCCCTATTCTTTGTCTTCCATGTGGGAGGCCCGCACACGCAGCGACTATTATACCGTATCGTTGGATAACGGGGAGCGCAAGCAAATCGCCCAAGCGGATTATGGCCGTTTCCGCCTCTCCCCACAAGGTAAATATGCATATTGGTATGGCGAGACGGATAGCTGCTGGTACACGATCGCCTTGGCGGAAGGTAAGCAATATCGCCTAACCACTCCGGAAAGCTTTCCGGCTTGGGACGAGGAGAACGACGTTCCCGATTATCCTTATGCGCATGGAGCCGCCGGCTGGACCGCGAACGATCAAAATCTCTTGATCTATGATCGTTACGACATCTGGAAATTCGATCCGACCGCGGCCACCCCACCGATCAACCTGACCGTGAACGGAAGGAAGGAGAAACTTTCCTACCGCTTGGAACAACTGGATAAAGAGGCTCGCTTTATCGACCTCGGCAAACCGCAATTATTAAAAGGATTCAACGAGGCCACAAAAGGATACGGATTCTACAACGCACGCCTCTCTGCTCCTGCCGCCCCGAAGACTTTGCTGGCGGGTAATTATATGCTGCGATCTATCAACAAGGCGAAGAATACGGATGACGTGATCTATACGATGGAAACCTTCCAGCAATACCCGGATATCCACTATTCGACCTTGGCGTTCAAGAAATCCGTGCAATTGACGCATGGAGACAAACAGCAGGAAGGTTTTATCTGGGGTACCGCCGAGTTGGTATCATGGATTTCCTTGGACGGCCGTCCACTGGAAGGTGTCGTTTATAAGCCGGCGAATTTTGATCCGAACAAGAAGTACCCGATGATGGTAAACTTCTACGAGCGGAATTCGGAGACTTTATATAATTACCGTATGCCGGAACCGCATCGTTCTACGATCGATTATCACTTATACAATAGCAACGAATATGTCATCTTCAACCCGGACATTCGCTATGTAGATGGTTATCCGGGAGAAAGCTGCTATAACTGCTTGATGCCGGGTATCACCATGATGATCGCCAAAGGATATATCGACGAAAAAGGGATCGGTGCGCAAGGACATAGCTGGGGAGGTTACCAAGTAGCTTATTTAGCGACTCGCACGAATTTATTCTCCGCTATCGAGTCTGGGGCGCCTGTCGTAAATATGTTTAGCGCTTATGGCGGTATCCGTTGGGGTTCCGGCATGGCCCGCTCTTTCCAATACGAGCATACACAAAGCCGTTTAGGAGCTACGCCATGGAGTTCTCCGCTTCGTTATCTGGAAAACTCGCCGTTGTTCACGATGGATAAGGTGCAGACCCCAATATTGATCATGCACAACGATGCCGATGGTCATGTGCCTTGGTACCAAGGTATCGAGTATTTCGTTGCCATGAAACGGTTAGGTAAACCTTGCTGGTTACTAAATTATACAGGCGAACCGCATTGGCCGATGCATATGGCAAACCGCATCGATTTCCAACGCCGCATGTTCCAATTCTTCAACCATTACCTAAAAAAGGAGAAGATGCCTAAATGGATGTCCGAAGGCGTACCTGCCGTAGAACAACCATTTGAGTTGGGGTATTGATCAGACAATCTTATAAGAGATTATGGCCAAAGCTATAGTCATACCATAAGCTTTAGCCATAATCTCTTTTTCCATTTAAACAGGAGATCTTTTGAAATAAATACGTATATTTGCCAATAACATAAAAACAAAAGATATGAGAACGACAAAAACCAGACCAACTAGAAATGTTTCGTCGCCCAAGATGGCTAAACACAACATTTCCAACCAAAGGAAAAGCGATAGCCAACCTTTCAGTTCTATGAATGAGAAAGATTTATTTCTAGCCCATTCCAGACAATCCATGGCTGCATATATATCCAAATATCTCATCGAATGAAAATACATCAACGAGATGTTGTAGAAGTCAATTATCTATTTCCTAATGGAATAACCAAACCTCACATGGCTATTGTCATCTCAAACGATGATTTGCAAGCAGCTGAAGATTTCTTTTACCTAGCTATGATATCTTCCAAAAACTATAATCCACAATATACATTTCCTTTAGAAGACTCTATGCTAACAAAAAACTTAACAAAGAAAAGCTTCGTTATTTGCCAATTAATAGGAGGTTACACAAAACGAGACGTTGTGAGAATATGCAGCCATGTAAAAGCCGAGCCTTTCAACTTGATTGTTGAAAAAATCAAGAAAGTCATATTCTAGAACGTCATACGAAACTCGGTACGGACACCAGGCAAGGAATCAACAGTTAAATCGCCGCCATGCAATCGCATTATGCGGTGGGAGATACTGAGACCGATGCCGCTACCACCGGACTTCGTAGAGAAAAAAGGCGTAAAAATAGCAGACAACAGTTTCGGAGAAATTCCGGGACCATTATCTGTTATAGTTATATATACCCTACCATCTGTCTCCAAGGCTTCTACGGAGACGATGGCATCCGCTTGCCCCTCTATCGCCTGTAATGCGTTACGGATCAAGTTAATCAGAGCCAGCACAATCAAGTTTTGGTCCGCATGTACCGTTAAAGCTTCCGCAGAGGAGAAACGAATACGGTCGCTACCCGCCTCGGCACACAACAACCGTTCCATCTTCCGAAATAAAGAGGTTATAGGCACCTCGGTTCTTTCCGGCTCCGGAAGATGCGTCAGACGATGGTAGGAATCCAAGAAAGCGGATAGATTTTTCGCTTGCCCATGAATAACCTCCAAACCTTCCCGTAATTGCTCCGGAGTATATGTATCGGAATATTTCAACAGATCAGCAGATAAGGAACGGATTGGCGTAATCGAATTACGAATCTCATGCGTCAGTACCCGCAAGATGCTCTCGTAATACAAGCGCTTCTCTTCCATCTCATTCTGGTTTTGACTGAATAGGAGGATAATCCGATTCATTTCCGCATATAAGTCCTTTACAAAGGGATCATTCGTTTTATCCGGATATCGCAAAGTTGTATTCCCATTACGAACCGACTCGAAGAAAATAGCGATCTTACGATTTGTACCGTTTATCCACTGGATTAGCAACAGAGTTATCAACAGGATAACACACAGACATACAAAAGATAAAAAATAAGAAATACCGGTTATCAACAATACAGATCCAAGTAACGCAAAAAGTACGATTAAGGAAACGCTCCCTATAATCTTCAGGTATAAATTCCAGTTGACCATGGTTACTCTCCTTATAATCTACAACCCGTATTTCCGCATCTTATTATAAAGGGTCTGGCGGCTAATATCCAATTGTTGAGCCACAAGCGTCAGGTTCCCTTTCTTTTCTTTCAATACCTCGGCGATAAACTGCCGCTCCATATCCTCCAACGTACAAGGATGGGAGACTAGAGATTCTGCCACAGACGAAATCTCGCTCTCATCTGATTCCGCACGACGTTCCAAGACGTGGGTAAGTGCTTGAATCAAATTCTCGTTATCCCAAGGTTTCACGATAAAGTCCGTGGCTCCCTTTTTAAGGGAAGATACAGCCAACTCGATATCCCCAAAAGCGGTTATCAAAATAACGGCCGGAGGATTCTTAAGCTCCAAGATACGATCCAACCAGAAAAGTCCTTCCCCTCCGCCTTGCTTTCCAGTGCCGAAGTTCATATCCAGTAAAACCAAATCCACATCTCCATTCCGCAAAAGGGCAGGCAATAATACGGGAGATGATACGGTAACGATCGTCTTAAACTCATGGGACAAGACCGTCCGCAGACTTCTCAATATCGCCTCATTGTCATCTACGACTATAATCTTCGCGTCACGCATTAAGCCTCCTCTTTTTTTCGTACGCAAAGATACGATCTTTTCCCGGGTCTCAGTGTCCAATATTTAGACAAATCCAGTTCTTTACGATCGTTTCCTCCGATTTTATTTGCCATATTCCACGCAACCGGATAGCTTTGAACCAACAAACAGATAAAACCATGGAATCCATATCTCTAAAACTTATATTCCGTAGCTGGTGGCGAAACAAGACGTTCGCCGTCATTTCCTTATTGAGTCTGGCGGCAGGCATCACTTGTACCAACCTACTGATCTCATACGTCATTTATGAATCTAGGATAGAAGCCCATAATCCCAATAAGTCGCATATCATCTATATGGCACAAGACTCTCCCTTGACCTCCGGAGAGAAAGTATCTTTTATTAAAGGGAAGATCCCTGTGCAGCTAAAAGACCAATACCCTGAAGTTGAGGATTATTTACGACTGAACATAGAGAATGCCGCCTCCATCACGATAGGAGAAAAGCGCTTCAACCCAATCTCGATCGTCAGAGCTGATCCCTCCTTTCCTCGCTTTTTCCCTTACAAGGTAATGGCAGGAGATATAAACAAGGCATTAACCCAACCAAACGCAATTGCGTTGACCGAATACCAAGCGAAGATATTCTTCGGGAACGAGGATCCTATCGGTAAAACCTTCTCGGCAAAGTACGCTTATGAGAACGAGACGATTACCTACGAGGTCGCCGCCGTTATCAAAGAGTACCCTCAATCATTCTTGAAGTTCAACGCATTGGCAGGCACTACCTCCCAATTCAATGGCGGCCCTACCTTATTACTGGTAAACGATCTCTTCAACATCGATACGTTCACTCAAAAACTAAAGGATGATAAGGTACCTACTTTCAACGGAACCGGACAGTATTATTTCTATACCCTCCAAGAGAGTTATTTCCAAGAGCAAACCTATACACAAGAATACATCCCCTATATCCACCGAAACCAGAAAGACTTACTGTACGTTGGTTTGTTCTCGGCCATCCTAATCCTCGTGATCGCCTGTTTCAATTATGCCAACCTAAGTTTCTCCCGCATTTTGCAACAGGTAAAGATGATCTACACCCAGAAAGTGATGGGAGCATCGGCTGGGCAAATCCATCGCCAGCTATTCTTGGATACTTTCCTTACCGTGCTGATCGCTTTCTTTTTATCCTTATTACTTACACTGGATTTCCTGCCGGCTTTCAACCGGATCGTTTCCGGACGTATCTCCTTGGGATTTTTCTTTAGTGGACAGGTCTTACCTGTGATCGTGGCACTCATCCTAGCTCTATCCATTATCCCCTCATTATATATGAGCCATAAGATCAACTCCCTTTCCCATTCCGAGTATAAATCATTCACCACCGGTACCCGGAAGCGGACAATCATAGGCGGGCTCTCCATCTTACAATTCGCCATCTCAATAGCTCTGGTATTCGCCACGCTAACCGTACGGCAGCAACTAACGCTCACTCAGACAAGCGGTGAACGTTACCGGGATCTCATCGAAATAGCCGACTGGAGTGGGAACCATATACAGACCTTCTCTGAAGAGATCCGGCGTTATCCTTCCATAGAAGAGATGTGCCTTTCGAAAAGCGGGATCATACAGTTCAACTTGCGGACAATGGTCTTGAAAGACGAAAACGGAAACGAACTAAATTATACGCTAGGCCAATACGAAGGTGATAGTACTTTCCTAAAGGTTATGAAGATAAACATTCTTCAAGGACTCTCAGAGCGAGAGGCTCTAAAACAATACAGCACACCCGTCTATATTAACGAACAATACGCACGTTTGCTCGTGCCCAAAGGCGAGAATCCCGTGGGTAAGCCTGTCCGCCTTTACGACACTGAATTCGGGAAGATGGAAAAGGAGGGAGAACCGATAGCGATTATAGCAGGGATCGTGGAGAATCTATATACAGGAACCTTACGACAAGAGGTTTACCCTAGCTTGACCTACCTAACGCATACTCCCCCCTATAACCTCGTCCAAATCCGACTGAAAAAGGAGCGCAGAGCCGAGACTCTAGCTTTACTGCAACAAACATGGGAAAAGATCAACCCCAACGTACCTTTCGAATACCAAGATATATACGAGGAATTTATGTTATCTAACCGAAAAACGATCGAACTGGCACATTTGCTCATCATGTACTCGATCATCAGCCTCCTGCTAACCGCCTTCGGATTATTCGGCATGGCTCTCTATGCCATCCGGCAGCGTACGAAAGAAATCGGTATCCGTAAGGTAAACGGGGCTACGGCCGGGGAGATCTTGTATCTATTAAATCGTCGGTTTATCGGCTGGGGAGGGATCGCTTTCGCGATTGCCGTTCCTATCACGTGGTATTCGCTGAGTTGTTGGCTGGAGAATTTCGTATATCGGGTGGACATATCCATAGGAACATGCCTGCTGTCCGGCGGTATCGTATTGATAGTTACGCTACTGACCGTAAGCAGGCATAGTTATAAAGCGGCATCCCGTAATCCCGTAAATGCCTTACAAAGCGAATAGCGAAAAGGAATATTTTGGATACTCACCTCAGTGTCTTCTCATCAAGGAATGCATCACAATCATCATACAAATTGAAAACTAATTCCTCGGGAATTACCGACCTTGATCGCCACGTTTCGATGGAGGAATAAAAACGTTCGAATAACTCCTCCTCCAATCGCTCGGTTTGCTGCATATACCCATTGCCGCTTAGATTGAAAAGTAATTCCCAATGGAAATAACTTTCCGTATTCGTCCCCCGATGATAACTGTAAATCTTATCCCGAAGCATGTTCGACGCGTCACATAACAGAGCATGTTTATTTTGATCGACAGTTAACGCCTTGGGCAACTTCTTATCGGCGCCTTTCAACCAAACCGGAACCGCAGGAGTAACCGGTGGGTAACCGATAACCGTCCACATCGTAGTGAACGAAGCATCCTCGTCCGGCCGTACACCTTGAATAGCCACAGCGCAAGAGGTACTTCTACGAGCGATAAAATCCTGCTCCGCAAACCAACCGGAAGTCTCTGGCTTATTATGTTTTCCATCTTTCAAGTCGATACCCATCAAAGGATTATGGAACGAGCGAGATAAATGGGACCGCACACAATTCTTCAAGTTTTCCGCATCGCGATTTTTCCACATAATCGGACGTCCGTCAGGTGTTACCTTGCCAGAAATGATAGCCGACGTGCAAGCATTGGCAAATTCCATGGCTCCTGATAAAACAAGAGCCATGAGACACAATATATTTCGTTGAATACTCATCTGATAACTACATACATTTGTTATAAAACAACGCATTCATGAACAACTTACTAGTTCCAAAGAAGTAAGAACGGAAATTCATATCATCTGCAAAAACAATCACCTTACCGCTTTTATAAGGTTTCACTATGACAGCAGGCTCCTCTCTCAATAAGTTCGCATTATCCGCCGACAAGAATCCCGACAACAAGGGCTTCTTGGTATAATATAAAGGCGAAACATACGGATCCCTATCTTTCTGGAAAATGATATCATTCGTTTTTATAACAGCAATCTCATCTTGATCAAGTCCCCAAGCTAGCGGATGCGTCTTATCCAAATGACAATTCAGAATTACCCCTTTGATCAACTTTCCGGCTTTTGCTTCCGCCTTATCCGCAAAAGAACGATAAACCGATAAGCTGTCCGCCTTTTCAAGCAATGTTTCCTTTGTCTTTAAAGAGATAAGCCCTTGTTTGCTAGCCCATGCGCTAGCCTTTCCGGTAGCGATCAACACTCCTCCGGCAGCAACCCACTCCTTCAAGGCAGTCTCGGTACCCTTAGTTAGATTTGGAACACCATTAGCCAAAATGATAACATTGTAAGCCTTCAAGTCCTTGCCTGTCAAAGACGGGTTCTCTATCAATACCGGACGCATCTGAAAACGCTTATCCAACAAGAACCAAATCTCACCCGATTCCGGGATACTTACGCCACGTCCTACCAACATAGCCACTTTCGGCTGTTCCAATGGTTTAAAAGCCGGGCTGCCAAAATCCACATCAGCCATCAATCCCGTGTTGGCCGAATAGATATCCACTCCCGTATTTTTTGCCAACTCACCCAATGTCGCATAGAGCACATCCGAAGGAAGCGGCTGATTATGCGTCAATACCTGGTAGGTACCATAGCCCATCGTCCATTCTCCCTCTTCGTTCTTAAATTGGAACGGACGGTTGGTCGCACTGACCCGAATCCCCTTACGCTGCAACTCATAGACTACCTTAGGCGCATAAAACTCCCGGTTCTCAAACACATACCCCACCCGGCTTTCCCCGCCGATGAGCCGTCCTTGCGGAAAATCATTTCGCTCAATCCGATCCCCCATCAATCCGGCGACACTCTTCACCGGAGCACACTCCAAGTTAAACGCATACGGGAACGTCCATGTAGAGATATCATAGAAAGTACTATCCGTATATTCTAAACAATCCTCCATAAGCACCTTAACCATCGTACTGTATTTTTGCGCCACCGGAATGACATAAGCTGAACCTTTTCGGAACTCCTTGTCACCTGCGGCTTGATAGTCCTTCGCCAACTGATAGACCTCGATATGATGACGGGCCATATTCTCCAAGAAATGAAAAGCGACAGACTTAGATCCGCGTGTATCGAACACATAGCCCTGTACCGCCTCCTTCTGCGCCTCGGAAGCCGTACGCTCATAATATTCCTTCTGATAAGTCAGCAAACGGGTACGCATCGCCTTGGCCGCTTCCAGCGTAGCGCAAGAGGCTAGGGCCTGATTCCGGATTGTCCAGCCAAAGGTCCATTCCCCGCTCGGGGTATTACGCAAATGTCCGCGCGTGGAACCTTGCTCATATAGCAGGCAAACGGATCCATGCGCATCTCCATAAGCAGCCCCTTTTCCGTAATAGAAGTCATCATAACCCTCCTTCGAATAATAAGTCGTCCCAATCCGATCGAGTGCCTTTGCCGTATAAGAAGAAATCTCGGCCGTCAAGTCTTGATTAAGCAGGGGAGTAAACGGATGAGTACGCTTAGGATGTCCCGGACTGAAATAATAAGGACGTAACGCCCCTTGCTCATGTTGATCCACGACCACATTGGGCAACCATTCAAAATATCCATTTAAGCCATTGATTCCCTCGGGATGTTGTGCCATAAGCAGGTCGCGATTGCAATCGATCCAATAATGGTTCGTACGACTGGAAGGCCAAGGCTCGGTAAACTCACGTGATTTTATATCGCTAACATTCGTGAAACTTCTAGAGGAATTCACCCACGACGCAAACCGATTGATTCCATCCGGATTGGCTCCGGGAGTCATCACGACAATCTCTTGGTCTAGTAATTCCTCGATCTCAGGCCCTTGTGCCGCCGCCAAATGATAGGCAACAGCCAACGAAGCGTTCACACCCGATGCCTCATTTCCATGAATGCTATAAATCAAGCTTACGATCACAGGCATGTCGTCTATCACCACGCTTCTCGATTTCGCCACGTCGCTCAACTTTAAGTGCTCCTCCTTCAGTCGATCTATATTTTTTTGGTTCTTGGCCGAAGTAAACACGACCTCTATAAAAGGACGGTGCTGATAGGTACGCCCCGTCTCCCTAATCGTGACACGGTCGCTGCATCGCGCCAATGTTCTCATATATTCCACTACTTGATCCCATCCGGCATGTTGTTCTCCAAGCTGGAATCCCAAGATTTTTTCCGGGGTAGGAACCTGAGGGTCATAAACATGAGAACCTTCCGGCAAGAAATACGTCAAATCATACGGATACTCATCCGCTTGTGGTTGAGCAAAAACACCTGTCGCCAAGAAGATTGGCAACAGGCACATTAAAAAAAATCTTCTCATAACTATTTATTTACTTTATGGATTCGGTTCGCAAAGCGGATTCAGCTGAGTCTCTTTATCAGGAATAGCCCATTGCCAATCCCTATGTCCGGCCGGGCGATATCTGTTCCCGTTACCCGTCACCGTTCCATCTCCATACATATTGTAATTAGAAGCTTCTGGATCCACCACTTTAGGCATTGCGTCTTTGTTCCAATATTCAATCAAACCATTCGGGAAAACCTCAGGACGAGGAGCCGGTCCACGGTCCAAATCCATATTCAAACGTTTCAAGTCGAACCAACGGAAACCTTCCCCCCAAAGCTCTATGCGACGTTGAGTCATCACCTCTTCGATCAAGTTTTCGCCCGTTTTCGTAGACAACGTATACTCCGGATCCCGATGACTTGCCAGCGGATAAAGAGCCTGAGCCGCTTTGCCTGGCTCCCCAGCACGTGCATATCCCTCCGCCATGATCAACATCATCTCCGGCAAGCGCATGAAAGGAACATCCCTGCCACCTTTCGTCGTAGGATCCGATACGATAAACTTATTGGCCATATAATTAGCATACGCTTTACTGTTACACTCCGCCCGGATCGGTCGCGGAAGGGTATTGGGATCGGTCGCCCTCGGAAACCAAATTCCTTTACGCACATCGGTATCACTGATCTTGTCGTATAACTTATTATAAATCGCACGAGGGGTATTGCCATTATACGAAATGATCTCATTCGACATATATCCATGGAAGTGAGTCAAGTTCGGAGCTTGCTGCAACAAAGGATTCGATCCCCACAACCATTCTGTATTTGATTGATCGCTGAAACGATCATTCAATGTCGTATAGGTATCATCTTGCAATTTGGCTCCTGATAGGTCAACGACCAATTTAGCCATTTCAGCCGCTTCCAACCATTTACCTTGCGTCAATAAGATACGAGCCTTCAAACCGCGAGCCACGTGCAAATCAATATGCGACTTATTAGTCCGTTTCTCCTCCGTAGCACCCAATAATTGGATCGCCAAGTCGATATCCTCATTGATCTGCGTATACACCTCCTCTACAGAAGCTCTCGCTCTCGGCTCCGTTGAGTTATCGTTACGAATTATCACACCCAATTGCGTGTTATCGCCCTCTGCCTTATAACGGCCGCCATACATCTGTACCATCGTGAAATAGGCGAAAGCCCGGTAAAAATGGGCTTGTCCCTTGATATAATTCCTCTCGCTCTCCAAACCTTCCGCAGCATCGATATTATCGATAATCATACTACTGTTAGAGATAAAATATTGCAACAAGCGATAAAAATGGGTTGCGCTACCGATCGTCGCATTCCGATGGCTCGACCATTGAGCCTGCTTTTGGAACTGCGCATTGCTGTACGTATATACCAAATCATCCCCCATCACCTCATACCAAATCATCAACATATCGTAACCGCCATAAAAAGCCGAACTAGACAGATCGCCCGTCCACATCAATTTATGCAAGCCATTTACAGCCAACATAGCCGATTGGGTATCATTGAACACCGCTTGTTCATCCACCGTTTGTGTGGAAGTTGTCTCCAAAAAATCCTCCTTACAGCCATTGAATAATACCGCAAAGGATATCAACACTAGTATATATATTTTTTTCATAGGAAACATGATTTAAAAAGTAAGATTCAAACCAAAAGTAAATACTCTCGCAGGCAAATAAACATCTGCATTACCACTATATCCTGAGAATATGTTTGAACGAGGGAAAATACCTTTTCGTTTCGTCAGTAAGAATAGATTCTCTCCTGACGCATATACCCGGAGTCCTTGCATGGAAACCTTCTCCAGCCATTGCTTCGGCAGATCATAGCTCAAAGTAGCGGAAGCCAACTCCAACATATTCGAGCTGATCAACCAACGAGTAGAAGTTCCCGCATTCATATTCGTATCTGCGAAATCCTCGATGCGAGGCACATTCGTAACATCGCCCGGTTTCTGCCAACGATTCAAGATATCCACATGCTTGTTGGAAGTCAAGGATGCGGATCCTGAAGGCTGTGTCATCAAATCGGAATATCCCACATCATACATCTTGCCACCTAGCTGGAAGTTAAACAACAGGCTTAAAGAAAGATTCTTCCAAGATACGTTCGTATTAAGACCTCCCGATACCTTCGGTGTAGATTCTCCGGCCCAATCATAAATGGCCTCATTCACGTTAGTCGTATATGTTTTTCCATCCACCTCTACAAGGTCGACAGACTCCACCGTCAGTTCCGGATCCGGCACATAGATAGAGTTTCCGGTAGCAGGGTCTACTCCCGCCCACTGGCGAAGATAAAACTCATAGCGCGAATGGCCCTCTTCCACCCGATGTACTCCGCTGTTATAAGGTTCTACCGGCAAAGAGGTAATCCGATTTTTCAACCATGTAGCGTTAATTCCCACAGACCACGTCCAATCCTTTGTTTGGATGACCTTTCCGTTCAAATCAACCTCCACACCCCGGTTGTACATCGTACCTGCGTTTTTATATGCACTAGTAGCACCCGTATCCGGAGCTTGCGGGATCGAGAACAATAAGTTACTGGAACGACGATCGAAATACTCTATACTACCCGACAAACGACTTTTAAACAACTCAAACTCCAAAGCCACGTCGCCATTGCGAGACACCTCCCATTGCAAATCCTTATTACGAACGACACGTTGCTGGATATAACCGGCCTCCAATCCGTTCATGGCCTGCTCGTAAGCCGCTTGCCACGCATAGTAGCTACCGATGGCATCATTACCCACCTCACCGTAAGCGACACGCAACTTCAGCAAATCGATGAAATCAAGATCTTCCATGAAACGCTCCTCGTCAATACGCCAACCAGCTCCTACCGAGAAGAATGTACCCCAACGGGAATCCTTGTAAAAGCGGGAGGATCCGTCGCGGCGTACGGATGCAGAAAGGAAATAACGGCTGTTATAGTCATAGTTCGCACGGGCAAGGAATCCCTCCGTCTTGTAGGTATTCGTATAAGAGTCTTGCTCGTCCGGCACCGAATAATTGCTGAACTCAAAGTTGCCATTATGGATGGTCTGGTTTTGCATGGAGCCTTTCAGGTAATTGTACTCATAATCATAACTCTCATGTCCTAATAAGACATCGACATGGTGATTGCCGAAATTCTTTGTATAGGAGAGCAATTGGTTGAACGTCCAAGTTGTCTCAAACGAAACGGTCTTCGTGCTCGACCCCACCTCAGTCTTCTCCGGATAATAGATACTGGCCGAATGCCCTAAACGAGAGCTTGTTCCCACGGCTCCGTTCACCGTAAACTTAAAATCATTCAAGAAACGGATCTCTGCATACAATTTCGCGTTCAATTGATTCCGCTTGTATCCGTTGCTGATATTTTGCAACTCAATAGCCGGGTTATTACCAGAGATATACGCACGCGAAGGCGCTTCCACACCCTCCTCGATCGTATAGGCCTGACCGAAGTCGTACACTTTATTGCCATTGGCATCCAGCACATATTCTTTGGTACGAGGATCGTGTACATGGATCGGATAAATCGGTCCGATATAGCGAGTGAATCGGAAAGGGTTGTTGTTATTTCCCGAAGCTTGCGACTGCTGCCCTTCCGCCTTGCTGATATTCCCGGAGAGCGTACCGCCAATCTTCAAGAACGAGGTGATCTGCGAGTTAACATTCGTGTTCAAGGTATATCGGTCAAACTTCGATCCGATGATATAACCACCTTCCGTCAGATAACCGGCGGAAAGATAATAATCCGACTTATTATTACCTCCGCTCACGCTCACGCCTATATCCGTACGGCTGCCCGTGCGCTGGATAGCGTCTTCCCAATCGGTATCATCCGCCCACATGAACGTAGCGTTCGGGTTAAGCACACCGTTCGCATCCACGACCTGATCGTCCGGCACGTTAAACGGATTGAAGCCCAGCGTTCCTGAAATCAAGTTTTGAGCGGCTGCCATTCCCGCTTGCTCTGGTGACGCACCACCACTTATCAACTGGTTGCGTGCGCTCTCCCAATATACTTTCAAATAATCATTCACGCCCAATCGTTCATAATCCTGACTTTGCCGATTCGTGAATCCTTGGTTGATTTTCACATTCACCGACATACGATCCTTACTACCCGTCTTGGTGGTTATCAAGATAACACCATTACCACCTCGTGCGCCGTACAGAGCTGCAGATGAGGCATCTTTCAAAACAGACATACTCTCTATATCACTGGGATTGATACTACTGATACTCTGATCGTAGGGCATACCGTTAAGTATAATCAAAGGGGTATTCGTCGCAGAAATAGAGCCCAATCCGCGAATATAGATATCCGAATCTGAACCGGGCTGACCACTGGCTGAGGCTACTTGCACACCCGGCGTAGATCCTAGTAAGGCTGAAGTTGCCGATGTAACAGGACGAGCCTCTATCTTCTCTGACTTCAGCAAACTGGCAGATCCAGTAAACGTACTTTTCTTAGCCGTACCATAGGCCACGACCATCACCTCATCCAATGTTTCCGAATCATCCTCCAGAAGTATCATCATTTCTGATTTGATCGGAAGCGTTTGCGAAGTCATGCCAACAAAAGATACGGTAAGCGTACGGGCATTTGCCGGCAAGTTGTCCAATGAGAAACGTCCCTCCACATCTGTAATTGTACCGATTGTTGTACCTGTCACAACAATATTAGCACCAATGACCGGCTCGTTATCAACTCTTTGCAAAACACGTCCTGCAACTTTCCGGGATTGTTGTTCAATGCCATTTAAATAAGAAGTAGGCAAAGCCTCGGCGGAAACACTACCTGCCACTGAAAAAGCCAATAAAAAATGAGCTAAAAGCACGTTTTTAAAAGTCAAACAACGAATGCATCCTTTTAGTCCGTGCATATTGTCAAAAAGATTCATAATAATAGTTTTAGATTTTAATTTATCAAACACAATAACATCCGCAAGATCAGAATAAATATTATAACATCAAAGTAGGAAGCTTATTTTATTTACATTCTCGCATAAATAACACATAAAAAGTAGCGAATTTTCGTGAACGTACTCCATAGAAACAAGCCTGCTGTCCGGCGGTATCGTATTGATGGTTACGCTACTGACCGTAAGCAGGCATAGTTATAAGGCGGCATCCCGTAATCCGGTAAACACCTTGCGAAGCGAATAGCGAAGAGGAATATTAAACTCTATTCGCCCATTGGCAATTTACTTAACTGAGATATCGCCTGTAAATTGGAATAATCGTATTGGTAAAGGCCATCATCGGCGATCATCATCAAGGTATTCTTAAAAGGGATTACGTCGTAACCCTCCATTCCGGCATAATGAACAAGCTGATTGGCCATCAAGGTCATAGGATCTTTTGCGTTGAAGACCTTTAAACCTTCGTCGCAGAGGAATAAAGTACCGTTATCGATACCTAGTCCTTTCGGGCATTTCATGCCATAAGTAACCAGCAAGTTCGGTTGGTCTACATCACTCACGTCTATGAGCATCAGTTCATTGGTATTTTGCCCGCAAGTATTTCCGGAATGCACGGTCACATACGCTAAGTCATCCTCCACGACAACCGGGTCACAACCAAAGACATGACTTACGGAAGAACGATACTTAGGCGCTAGCGGATCTTCCAGCGAATAGATCAACATGCCGGTCGGAGTTCCCATGAACATCTTATCTTTATAGTTGAAAAGAGTCTCGACACCACGTTGCAACCAAATGTCGTTTGTCGTCAAGACAGGCTTGTTCCCAGACAGGTCGAAAACACACATGATATTCTGTTCTACCGTATATAAGTACTTACCATAAATAGAAAAACGAGCCATAGATCCGTTCACGCCCTGCGTGGAAGTACCCGGCGCCGCATCGTTCGCCATCAGATCACCGCCATAACTCGGATAATGGTAAATGGTTTCCTCCCGTTCCTTCGGCTCCCAACCAACCACGACACCTTTCGCTCTCGCTTCTTCCGAATAACACATATTATAATCGAACCCATAGCCATTCTCTATGGTCGGAAGCGCATAACGGAAAGCGTTCTCCACACGACCTTCCAATTCAGGTCTCTCCGGATCGGAGATATCGAACCAGACCAGATCCACATACGAATCCGCATACAATTTATCATCCTTGATCGAGAGATCCTCGTTACCGATCAACTCTACAAAGCCCGCTATCCGGGGAGATGCCGGATTCCTGTTATCCACGATATGGATGCCCTTATCCGGGGAAGAAATATACAGGTAATCCTTATAGAAACAGATCTTTCCCCGCTTGGTGATTGGCACCACCTCATCCGTCACCTTCACTGAATTCCGAAACTCGGAGATCGACATGAATACCGGTTCGTTGATAGCATACCGCACGACCTCCACTCTCACTCCATCATCCTTGCATCCCATTAAGACGCAAAGGCTAAAGGCAAACGCCCAATAAAAAAGTTTCCGCATAATTATAATAGATTTAATCATTAAAAAGCATATCGTATACCTGCGCTCAACCCAAATCCCAACGGCTTGTCTGTACGAATACTAGCCGGTTGATCACAGTCGAAATAATGGGAGAAGCGAGGCTCGAAATAGAGGCTCCAATCCCCATAGAAACGATAAGCGGCACCGACCGAGGCATTCACGGACCATTGCATACCGTGGATGCCCTCCTTTTTGCTCTTAGAGATAGTCGTTCCGTTTCCGGCGATATAGCCACTATACACGGCCTGCAAACCCTTCTCCATCATAAAGCCTCCGGAGAGATAGACATTCCATCGCTGATTCTTCCATACATAAACCACCAGATTCAAGGGAATACCCAGATAATGCAAAGACGATTTCACCTCTGACGGGCAATCCCCTCCCCTCTTGAATGTAGTGGATAAATACGTATACATCAATCCACTTTCCACGGCTATACGCCGGCTCAAATCCTTCCGTACCGTAAAACCGAATGATATCGGAAGGGAGTAGCTAACGTCCGGATAAGATTCGAACGAACGATTATCCAAGAAGTTCTCATCCACCTTAGAACTCCGTAATACCGGGGCATTACGGAATGAGACCGTTTGAGGAGGCGTATTACCACTCTCCTTTTCATCATCGTCTTTATCCGGCTTATCCGGATCGGGGCTTCCTGCCGAATTATTCATATCTCCCGGAGAAGAAGCATCGCCATAACTCATATCCGTATTTAAAAAGCTATCTACATAACCACTAGAGCCAACGGCGGCGGCCAATAACCACTTGTTCCGTTTACTCTTCTTGGCTTTCTTTTTCAAAGAGGCTTTTCGTCGGGGACTCCGTTCGCCTTCCGGTAGAGGAACCGTAGAGTCACCTCGCTTAACGACTATGTCCGTCGAATCCTCGGACGCATCCTCCTTCACAGACGGTTCTTCTACGATAGCCGCAATCGCATCCTTCTCAATAATCCCGATAGTCTCACTCCTCTCATCCTTCCGGATCGTTTCCTTTTCCCAAACAATAGCGGAAGGCTTAGCCCTTTTTTCCCATTTCAGCACTTTCGCCATACGTTTCTTTACAGGTTCTACAGGTAAAACGGGACGCTCCGGAAGAATATTCATTTCCTCCGCTTTCTCCGATATCTCTTTCTGAAAGGGGCTCAATTCCTCCAATGGCATCTTCTCCGGGGAAGGTAGCAGCCAAATAACCAAGGCCAGCACCGCGGCGGCGGCCAAGCCTCCCGTCCACAACCAACCCCGTGATCTCGCTCTTCGGTTCATCCGGGCCTCCACCTCATCCCAGCCGCCGGCATCTACCGGCAACCGGTGCTCTTCCAAGCGCTGCCGCATATAGCCGCTGAAATCATCCAGCCGTTCGTTATGATCCTTATCGTCCCGCATTTTCATGCCTTATTAAAGATTGTACACTCTTTTGCAAAGCGTTCCTCGCCCGGATAAACTGGGAACGGGAAGTCGCCTCCTGTACATGCAGCATCTCGGCGATCTCGCTATGCGTATATCCCTCTATCGCATATAAGTTGAAGACCGTACGATATCCCGGCGGCAATTGGGCCACGCAAGCCAACAAGTCGTCCGCCGATAAACGGTCCAATACGGAATAGTTGATATCTTCCAAACTGTCGTCATAGCCGTCCAGACCTACACTTAGCCTCGTGTTCTCTGAAGACCGGAGATATTCAAGAGCCGTAGTGACAAAGATCCGCCGTATCCATCCCCCGAAAGCCCCGGAGCCGGAATACGACCGGATCTTCGTAAATATCTTCACGAACCCGTCCTGCAGAAGATCACGGGCCGTCTCCCTGTCACCCACGTAACGCATGCAAACACTCATCATAGCAGGAGCATATTGCTCGTACAATTCCTTACGAGCCCATGATTCGCCTCGCATACATCCATCGATTAACAGTTGTTCATCCATAAGTACTTATGCTCTCTATTATATGGATGAAATAGGTATCCTAAAAGTTGCATCTTATTCAAAAAAAAGTTACCTTCACATCAAAAATAGGAGGAGAGTGTATGAGACGAGGATTATTTATATTCATGGCATGGATATGTGTCGTTGGAATTCAGGCACAGTCTGACTTTTCGTTTATTTTAAATAAAGAAGGTAAAATCATCGTCCTGCCTAAAAACAAGACGTATGAGTTGAACATCCCGAAAGCCTCTTATAAGACATTTACCCCTGCGGGGACACGGGATATCGATATTAAACTGCGGGAGTTCACGCCCGATATTCCCCATACGTCCCTACAAGAGCGTCCGATGGATATGCAGATATCTTCCGCCGCCTATCAGCCGTTCTTTAACGTATATACCCCGATGCTTCGGGAGGTATCGCCAATGGCGTTGGATTTCAATGAGACTTATATGAAACGGCTAAACGAAAGTTTCGATCTTATCGCTAACGGTGTTCAATATACATGGCCGGGAGTCGGAGGCATGACGATCATGAACGGGGGTATTTCTTGGCACAGCGGCAATTGGAGTCTTTATGGCGGAGGATTCGGGGGTCGTTTCTTTAGTCCCTTCAACCCTAGTCCCGGAATAACAGCGGGCGCAAACGTACTAGTGGAATATCAACCTACTGACTGGTTGAAACTGAAAGGCTGGGGACAATACGCTTATTACGCCGACGAGTACAACAACCCCCATATGCTCAGCAACCCTTTTCTCTACCATACCCAAGTGGGCGGCTCAATGGAGTTCAAGGTTACTGATAATTTTTGGATGGGAGCCGGTATCAACTATGAATACAACCCGGTACGACGGAAAATGGAACCACAGTTCCTAGTCTATCCCGTCTTCAAATCGGGCCGCTTCAAGATTGGAATGTGAGGAAGACGCTATTTCCGTCTCAAACATTCCTACGTGGCAACTGCCTAGGATACCGACGCCACCGTCTATATTGCTAAATACACGGATCGGTTCGGCCAGACCGCCATCGATCAAAAGGTTCGAAACTGAATCCGTGTCTTTATCTTGCAAAACTTTCAGATATCGATAGTATTCCGCCGAGATAGCATATAGGTGTACCCGTAGGTGCTTAGGAGGAATCGGAAGAAAATCTTCCTCATTTAGATCTTCTATCCCTATCGAATCTGGAACTACTTTTAGCGGATATGATCCATAATAAGGTTCATAATAATACTCATCCGTTAGGCGCAAGGTATATTCTTTACCGTTGATCAATTCGTCTGAAAAGACTTTCCCCCCATTTCCGGAGATCCAATCATTGCCTAATATCTGATCCAAGGCAGTCAAGGATTCCCCAAAAACAGGTTCAGTCGCATAGTTTGGACTCACCGAGAACCATTTATATTCTCCTGTATATTCCTTAGCTATTCCATCAAAAACAGGAATGCCCTCTTCCATACGGAGTAAATAATAATTCTCCTCGGCAGGGTTATCTTTGAGTGTTACCTGATAAATCGCATTCTGGCGAGCAGAACCAAAAGAG
This sequence comes from Parabacteroides sp. AF27-14, assembly GCF_003635425.1. Classification (NCBI taxonomy): domain Bacteria; kingdom Pseudomonadati; phylum Bacteroidota; class Bacteroidia; order Bacteroidales; family Tannerellaceae; genus Parabacteroides; species Parabacteroides sp. AF27-14. The sequence continues at coordinate 111,723 of NZ_QTLZ01000013.1, read as the reverse complement.
CCAGCTACCGTAGCATATGTTACCCCCGCTTTCAAGACCTGAGCAGGCGCTGGCATGACCGTCTCAGCGCTTGCCCCCCCATATTCCGGATAAGAAGCTTCCACACGGATACGATCCCCTTTCACTGGTATAAAATCAGACTTGAAATAACCTTTCGTGTTAAATGCCTCATCCCCCTCCTGAAAGCTCATACGCTCTTTAAAAACGCCATTCACGAATAAATTCACCTCGGCTTTATCCAAAGTCACGTTCGGATGATCATCCGTGAAAAACCAAGTACGAGAGACACTTACGGTTAAGGGTTCGCCGGTTATAGCGACACAGTTCACTACCAAGGTAGGATCCGGCCGTAAGGATTCAAGGTCGATCTCCTTGATGCAAGACATCAAACCAAACAGGCTTACTATACAAATCGTATTTATTAGAATATTCTTTATCTGTTTCATCTTCCTAGAATTTATAAGTATATGATAGGGAAGGTATGATAGGCATAATACCTATCAACTTAAAACAAGGTTTTGTTTTACCGCTATAGGGAGAAGAAGAATCTGGGACTAAGTTATTCGTTCGTTCCCAGTTATCACTTTTATAGACCATAAACGGATTCATCCGGCTATATACATTATAAATACTGATATTCCAGATGCCCATTCGTCCCTTCTTCTTCGGACGGTAAATATTAAGTCCCAAATCCAGACGATGATAAGCCGGCATCTGGTAATTATTACGACGTGTATACAAATCCACCACTTCCCCGGATGGTTCCCACCAGTTATTTATCTTGTATTGGTTGGAAATATTAAGCGTACCAGCTTGCTCATAACTCTCCAACGACAAGGTCATTCGATTGCCGGAAGTATACGTCCAAGCGGCTGTCAGTTCCACCTTATCCGACAGTTTATGTGAAACCACGATATTCAGCTTATGCCGGTTATCGTAACGTGCCGGAAAGCGTCGCCCGTTATCGATCTCATCGAAACGCCGATCCGACCATGAAAGTGTATATCCTATCCAACCGGTCGTACGTCCGCTTTCCTTGCGAGCCAAGAACTCCACGCCATACGAACGTCCCTTGCCGACCGCCATTTTTTCCTCCCAAGCCGCCGTACCGGGCAAGAAGGAATAGCCGTCTTTATAATCCAACAGGTTCTTCATCCATTTATAATACCCCTCTACCGAGAAACTATAAGAACGCATCAGATTATAATAGAAACCAGCGGAGACTTGATCGCTGATTAAAGGTTTCAACTTACGGGTAACAGGCATCCACGCATCCGTCGGCAAATTTATATAACTGTTGCCCAATAAATGGATATATTGCCCCATACGGGCGTATGAGGCTTTGAAGCTAAGATCGTCACGTAGCAACCATCTCAAGGAAGCGCGAGGCTCCAATAAGGTATAAGCCTTCCGCTCTACATTGAACAGGCTAAACCGAAGCCCCGCATTCAAACGCAAGCTAGGTAAGACATTCCAATCATCCTCTCCGAAGACAGCCGCCTCACGGGCCCATAGCAGATCATTCGTATATATTTTCCCTATATTCGAAAACTCCAGCATACCGGAACCGGCTGCTTTCACCTCATTATACTCCGGGCGGAAACGGTGCATCAAGAAATCCCCTCCAAAACGAATCACATGCGACGTAGAAGGCGTGTAATCAAAAGAGGAACGGACGCCCATATCCAAGATAGAGGTAGAACTACTCGTTTCCGATGAAGAAGAGAGATAATTATCTTCTCCTTCCACACCATAATTATATTCTTTTGAACTCCGTACATTCGAGCGATACCGTGAAAAGACCCCGGAAACCCGTCCGAACAAACGGTTATTGAAGACATAAGTCCAGCCCAAGGTTCCCATCAAATTACCCCAACGCAGCGATGAATGGGTACCATCCGTATAAGGGACTTGCTCTTCTTTTGTTGAGAAATCCGTTCCCCCTCCTTTTAATACATCATTCCCGTTATATAAGCTGAAAAACATCCGGCTGCGATCGCTGAAACGATGATTAAGCTTTAAATTCAAATCGTGAAAAGCGTAACGAAGATTTATTTTATGACCGTCTTTTCGAACCTTATTTGCTATCGCTATCGCTGGGGCAGAGAGTACATCTAGCCACGAGCGTCTAAGCGCTATCTGAAAAGCCGTGCGATCCTTGATGATAGGGCCTTCCAAGCTCAGATTACCGGAGATCAGCCCGATCGTAGCGCTACCATGGTACTCTTTCATATTGCCCTCTTTGGTATGGACATCTACCACAGACGAGAGTCGCCCGCCATATCTCGCAGGGAAACCCGCCTTGAAAAAGTCCAGATTACGGATCGCCTCCGGATTGAAAGCGGAGAATAGCCCGCCGACATGATTGATCTGGTAAACCGGATTACCGTCTATCAAAAACAAATTTCCATCTTGGTCGCCGCCACGAACATATAAACCGGCCAGTCCCTCTGTCCCACTGGCTACACCCGGAGTCAGTTGCAAGGTCTTCACGATATCGGACTCACCAAACAGGGTCGGTGTCGCCTTGATCGTCTTCTGGCTAAACTCCATCGTTCCCATCAAGGTGTTATTTACAGACAAACGATCCCGCTCCGAGGCCGTAACTACCACTTCCTCCAGACGGGCGTTCGGACGCAACTCAATATTTAATATGGTATCCCTATCCAATTCCGTGAAATTAAAGGAACAGCTCTCATAACCAATGTAAGAAGCATGCAAGCGGATATTCCCCGGCGGAAGCGTCAAACTGAAAAAACCATAGCTATTCGTAGCCGAGCCTTTCCGGCTGGCGACCTCATAAACAGAGGCTCCGATCAGAGACTCCGAGGACGCTTGGTCCCTCACGAAGCCGCTGATCGTTACCTGTCTCTGTCTACGCTTCAGAATCACGATCTTTCCACTCACCTTATACACGATCGGATACGACTCGAACAAGCGGGTCAAACAATCCGTCAATGCCTCATCTTTCACTTGGAAACTGATCTTCGGAAGCTCTTTCAACAAAGAAGACTCATACGAGAAGGTCACGCCCGCCTGTCTTTCGATCTCTGACAAGACCTCCGGCAACGAAACCTCCTTCATACGCAACGTAATCCGGGGATCATCCTTCGTCTTGGCTGATTGGGCCAAGAGGTCTGGAACAGGCATAAAAATCATCCAGCAAAAAATGGCCATAAGCCATTTATTCATCCACTCTGTCATCATTCTACTTTATTGAGTTCATTGATAAGACAGGATCTCCCGGAAATACCCCTATCAAGGAAAAGCCTTTTTTTCATACCTCGTGAACTTACCGCTTCATGATGTATGAACCGGCAAGCACAGGTCGTCAACGCGGGATGGGCTTATCCATCCCAAGGATTCCAATAAGGAGGCACCGTGTCTCTCGGCATCGTGATACGCAATTTATCCTCTTGATATCCGGCGACAATCCCAAAGCCGTTCTCCACATTCGAATACGTATCGGCAGGCTCTATCAACGCCCCGAAATTCGCATCGCCGATCGTGATAGAGTAGCCCCTCATAATCTTCATATATCGATAATAATCCTCGGAGATAGACAACAGGCGCACATCGTAATGAACGTCCATAGAAAGGGTATCACTCTCATACGAGTATTCAACAGGAAAAACAGAAACCTTAATAGCATTCGTATTAACCAGATCCTCCCCTCTAAATACACCCATACAGTAACGCCCATCCATCTGGCTCGTGATAGGACTACCTCCAAAAGACTGGAAAACAGGATCCTCATAATCCACGCTAAAACCAGAATAATACCAACTATATCCTCCTAAGCTACGGAAAGAGGTTACGGTACGGGTACTATCCCCCTTCCGGAAGTCCAAGATCTGCTCCACGATTAAACGATAATAGGAATCCGTCTCAACCCCGATTTTAACAGAGAAACGCAGATATTCGGCATTGTAGGCAGAAGATCGATAGGATAAGGTATCCACCTCATAAATCCGTGCCCGACCGGGGATACGAGTTTCCCCGGATACCGGCTCATACCCATCGGCCTCGGCCTCTATACGCAAACAATCCCTCTGTCTCACGAAACAACCGGGCAGAACATATTGCCCCCGTGAATGTATAGAATCTTCCGGCAGGTCATCATTGCGCATAAGACCTTGAAACTCATCATTGACATAGACACGGACTTTTGCGTCGGATAGCTCAAAATCGGGAACGCTATCCATGATAAACCATGTTTTCGAGAGATGAGCACACACCTCCTTTCCGGGACATACCGATGCGTTCAGTACAATCCGATCCGGCAGATCCTCCAAATCAATCTCCACATCCCGAACGCAAGAGACCATCAATAATCCTAACACGAACAGGTAAGGTAAATATCTTCTCATAAGCTAGAATTTATAAGTATAAGAAACCGAGGGCATGCAATAGAACAAAATCGTCTCCTGTAGCACTACATGATATCGCTGATTTATATCCTGGTTTACCATAACCTCCGTCATGAAGGGATTCGGTTTCAAATACGTATTGTATATACTTATGTTCCAAATCCCCATCCGACCCTTCTTTTTATATCGATAAAAATTCACGCCCAGATCCAAACGGTGATAAGGAGACAATTGATAATTATTACGAGCGCTCAAACCTGAATTCATCGGTCTGTATGAATCTACTCCGGCATACCCGTTCTCTTTCTGATAAATCGGAGACAGATATTTATACTCCGGCAAGCTAATATGGTTTCCTGAGGCGAACACCCAAGCTCCCGTTAACTCCACCTTCCGGGATAACTTACGAGAAACGACCACATTCACCTTATGCCGGTTGTCGAAGCGAAACGGGAAATGACGCCCCTTATTCACGGAACCATCCGGAAACCACCGATCCGACCAAGAGAGCGTATACCCGATCCATCCGGTTGTCTTCCCATTTGTCTTTTGCGCCATAAACTCCACACCATAGGTCTTACCCTTTCCCAAACCGACCCGGTCTTCCCAACCGGAGAAATGTGTCTCAACCGGCCAATGATCCTTATAATCAATCAAGTTATTCAACCGTTTATAATACCCCTCGATCGAGAAATCATACATCCGTTTCAGATTATAATAAAGCCCGGCGGTAATCTGGTGAGAACTCATCGGAGGGACTTGCTCCGTCACCGGGACCCAAATATCCGTAGGCTGGTTCACATAGGTATTCGATAATAAGTGGACATATTGGTTCATCTTACTGTAGGATATCTTCGCCGATAGATCCGGACGAAGTAAATAACGTGCCGACAAACGAGGCTGAAAAGAATGATAGATCTCATTCTCTACATGAAACAAGGTATACCGCAATCCGGCATTCACCCGCAAGCGATCCGTGACCCGCATCTCATCCTCGGCAAACAAAGAGAACTCATGCCCTTTTATCAAGGAATAATCATACAAAAGCTCATATACGGGATTTACTAACGAATCGTTCACCCAAGACCGTTGCTGGCTATTCTCCGGGCGAAAATTATGATACAGGTAATCCGTGCCCATTCGTATCCGGTGATTCATTGAAGGACTGTAATCCACCGACAAACGTACGCTCAGATCCTCCATCTCCGATTTATAACGGCTATCCCGCTTAATTGATTGCCGCTCTGCCCTATTTCCTTCGATTTCATACCCCTTCGCCTCTTGCCGGATATGCGAGCGAAAACGGCTGTAGCCCACCATTAGATTACCAAACAGCTTTTGCCCGAACACGTAGTTCCACCCTGCGGAGCCGATCAAGTTTCCCCAACGCCAGAGAAACATATCATCCGAATCCTCATGCTTCTCCTTGCTTCCCTGCCGAAAAGCATCTTGCCCCATATAAAAGCTCAAATAGGCCCGGCTACGTTCCGAGAAAGAATGGTTCACCTTCGCGTTTATATCAAAAAAGTGATAACCGAAACTCTCCTTGGTATCACTGTTCTTATTAATGATCGCCAAAGCCGTCCCTGTTATCAAATCCAACCACGTACGGCGTACCGAGACATTAAACGAGGAGCGATCCTTAACAATCGGCCCCTCCAGATTCGCCCGTGCGGAAAGCAAACCCACGGAGATATTCCCGTGATACTCCTGCCGGTTACCGTCATTCATACGGACATCTACAACCGACGAGAGCCTTCCGCCGTATTCCGCCGGAAAGCTCCCTTTATAAAACCGGGTATTCTTTATCGCGTCCGGGTTGAACGCCGAGAAAAACCCCAACAAATGGTTCACATGATAGACCGGATTTCCATCCAGCAGATACAAATTCTCATCGGCCCCGCCCCCACGCACATACAAGCCGGTCATTCCCTCGGTGCCTACCGCCACGCCCGGCAACTGCTGTAAGGTCTTCACCAGATCCGCCTCCCCCAGCAAAGCGGGCATCGACTTCACCCGCTCGGCAGGTACGTCGATCACCCCCGCACGGCTACTCAATATCTCGTAGCGAGGCCGGGTCCCCCGAATAACGACCTCGCCTAACGAGGCCAATGACCTCAACGGGAAGTCGATCATCGTATCCCTTTGCAAATCGATCTCTATCTCCATCGCCTTAAAGCCCACATACGAGGCCCTAAGGCGAACCTTACCGGGTGGAAGTATCAAGCTGTAAAAGCCGTAATTATTAGACATCGTCCCTCCCCTCGAACTTTTCACCAGAACCGAGGCCCCCAACAAACTCTCATACGAGGCTGAATCCCTGACGAATCCGCTGATCGTATATTGACGGGGCTTTCGCTTTAAGATGATATATTGCCCCGTAACCCGATAGATAATCGGTAATGGGGAAAATAAGCGCTTCAAGCAGTACGACAAGGATTCATCCCGGACCGACAGGGAAACCTCTGGCAGCTCTTTCAGCAGAGAAGACTCGTACGAGAAGAACAATCCGGTTTGTTTCTCAAGCTCCATCAATATATCCAACAGGGGAACCTGCCGCATATCCAACGTAACCGTCGGCGTAGGTTCGGGCATCTGCGCATATAGATGTCCCATCCAACCGGGAAGCAAAAGAATCCCTATCAGCCATACAACAATAGATCTCATAAATGATCTGATTTTATTTCTTCGAAGTGGAAACCAAACGTGCGTCCAATGTCTGGTTAACAACCTGCAAGACATCCTCCAAAGGCAGATTATTAAAAGTAGCGGTCAATCTCGCTCCCTCATTCTTTGTCTGGTTCGCAATCTTGACTTGATAATAATCACTCAAGTCCTCAATCACCTTATCCAGCGGTGTCTCCATAAAACGAAGTTGCCCTGTCCTCCAAGCTAACTTGTTCACGTCTTCTTCCGTCACTACCGTTATCTCCTTGTTCTCCATAGAATACTGAGCCGACATTCCAGCGGTAAGTATCACATTCTCCTTTTCCTCCCCGGCGGTAAAACATACCTTGCCGGTAACTACATTGACTTCCGTAACGGTAGGCTTCTCATCTATCTGGAAACTTGTTCCCAGCACCGTAACTTCCGTTTGGCTCGTTTTCACTGAGAAAGGGCGTGCCTCGTTCCTCGTCACTTGGAAAAAGGCCTTTCCATTCATCTCCACGGCACGCCTCTCTTTATCATATCTCTTCGCGTCATACCGGATCCATGAATCGCCGGCCAAAGCGACCAAGGTACTATCCGGAAGGTAAACATCTTTCATTTGTCCGGGGGCGGTAGTAATCGCAACCCAATCCGGGGCGTTTCTCTCTACCGTAAACCATGTCCCCAAACCTACGAGCACTAACACGACAGCGGCCGCCCCGATCCAATACCGGCGAAACGAGACCTTCCGGCTAATCGCATGCTCAGAAGCGAACTTCTGCCATGCCTTATCCGGGTCAAGGCTTCCTTCCCGATAGCGTTTCGCTACGAAACGGATGCGTTGTTCCAATTTATTGTCATGCTCGTTATTATTCATAACTATTCCTTCTATTTAATAAGTCCTTCCAGTCTCATACCATTGGAATCCGACATTTGGGGCCTGCCCCTTCTTCAATGGAACTCCCACGCTCATACTCGGCGAGATCCTAGACGATACGCAAGATGAGAAAATCATCATCGACACCGCGAATATAAATACCCACTTTATACAAACCATCGCTTTCATCCTATTTTCTCTTTAAAATGTGTATCCCAAGGTAAAACTAGCCGTATGATAGTTCAGACCTATGTTATAAGCATATCCCTTGTATTGCTTATCTATACCCAGATCATAGCCAACCTTAAAAGCGACCCGTTTCACCTCTATACCAGCCTCTATGGTAGCTCCCCAGTCAAAACGAGGCGCTACCGCATATCCTTGGCCGGGATTAAACGGGTTATATGATATTTCCTTATTATAGGGCAGCTTTCCTTTTAAAGAATAATCACTTTCCTCATACGTCACTTTTCCTCCCAAGCCAACCGCCAAATAGGGACCGACCGCCAAATGTAACCGAACATCCTTACTTACCTGCCAATCGAAACGAGCCAAGATCGGTAATTGGATATATTCACGATGCTCCTTCTGACTGCGATGCCTTATACCTTCTACATCAAAATCCTTAATTCCATAGGTATCATAATAGAAGCCCGTAAAGCCGTAACCATTACCATAACCGTATCCCCACAGATTCAAATAATCACTGGAAACGGGATAGAGAAATATACTCGTACCTTCCCGTCCCCCATATGGACTCTCACTAGTTCCATAAATCTCACTATAAGAAGACAGCCCCTTCCCCCGTCGCACATAATACAAACCGGATTGAAGCGAGAACCAGCCCGATCCGAATGTATAAGAGACCGCAGCCCCAGCCTTAAAGCCTACCTTTGCGACATCTCCCTTATACTTTGTCACGTTCATACCGGCTTCCGGCGTCACTTTCCATTGCGCTTGGGCCGAGATCACGCACATCATCAACATCACAAATACCACCAACTTCCTCATACACTCTCCATGCTTTAATGAAATAAACAAGTAACCTTTATCTCTAAGACAGAGAAATATGAAAAACCCCTATTCCTTTCTATAAAATTTATCCGAAAAAGAACATATAAACACGGATAGCGGTCTCTCGCAAAGCTTTCAATGCCTTGCTCATCTGGTTCTCAACCGTTTTTACCGATAAATTCAATTCCTCCGCGATCTCTTGGTATTTCAAGCCATCCCGTTTGGATAACAAGAAAATCTTCTTCCGTTCGGGAGGTAACCGATCGATAGCGTCCCACAGGCGGGCGTCACGCTCCGATCGCAGGATGTCTTCCTCTTCCGAGGTATCTTCTACGTCGGGTAACTGCTCGGTGGCCTCAGCGTTTACGGGTTGTGAGGTAAATGAAAGAGAACGGTTCCTCACCGCTTGATATAAATAAGCCTTGAGATTCCCGATCACATTACCAGCCCGGTTCTTATCCCATACATCCGCGAAGGCCTGTTGCACGATATCCTCGGCATCGTCTACCTGATCGGTATAACGAAGCGCAAACAAACACAAGGGCTTATATAAACTCTTGAAATGATGTTCAAATTCTTGGGTGGTAATAGCAGCCATACGTTTGTTATCTGTAACTATTCACCGCAAAGTAACAACCTTTTCTTTTTAACAAATCGCTTTTCAGGTTCTTTATAATGGTTTTAATAAAAAGAAAGCGTTTAAGGACTTATCCCTAAACGCTTTTTCTTATTTTTAATTAATAAGCATCAATATGGACGAAAACCGATAATCTGGCGTACCTCATTTAAAGTCTTAGAAGCGCTCTCACGAGCTTTCTCCGCACCCATACGGGCTACCTTATCCAGATATTCCGTATTGGCGGCCATATCCAAGATACGCTCACGGATCGGAGCGGAGAACTTATTGATATCCTCAGCCAACTGCTTTTTCATATCGCCGTAACGAATCTCGCAATTGTTGTATTTCTCATTAAAGAAATCATAGGTCTCTTTCTCGGAGACAATTTCCATCATCGTGAATAAATTGGCGATCGGCTCGGGCTTCACGCTATTCGGCTCGGTTGGTCCCGCATCGGAAACCGCTTTCATAACCTTCTTCTTGATTGTTTTCTCATCATCGATCAAGTAGATCGCGTTACCCTCACTCTTACCCATCTTACCGGAGCCATCCAAGCCCGGTACTTTCACGGACTTATCGCCCAAATGGAACGAAGCTGGTTCCGGGAAGAAATCTACTCCATAGGTAGAATTGAAACGGCGGGCGAAACGACGAGCCATTTCCATATTCTGCTCCTGATCCTTACCTACAGGAACCTTCAACGCCTTATGGATAATAATATCGGCGGCCATCAAGGTCGGGTAAGTCAACAAACCAGCGCTTACGCTATGTTTATTACCTTCATTAAAAATCTCTTTCTCTACATCGCCTTCACATCCTTCCCGGCTGATATGCAACTGCTGACGGGCCTTATCCTTAAAGGAAGCCGTACGCATCAACTCGCCGATACCGGCGTTCATATTCAAATATAGATACAACTCTACCACCTCCGGCACATCGCTCTGAATATAAATGGTAGCTTTTTCCGGATCGATACCACAAGCCAGATATTCCGAGAGGATCGTCTTTACGCTATTTCGTATATTGTCAGGATGCGGGTGAGTAGTCAACGAATGCCAATCAGCGATAAAGAAGAAGCAATTATACTCATCTTGCATCCGCAAGAAACTCTTTACCGCGCCAAAGTAATTGCCTAGATGCAGATTACCTGTTGGTCTGATTCCACTTACTACTGTTTCCATGTCTTGTTATTTTTAGTTTTCAAGTGGCGGCAAAGATAGTAATATTCTCACAATATACATATATTATATGCCGCAGATCCTCCTAACCACCTATTATAACGGTGGGACATCCCAATACGATTTGCCCTCCGTGAGCTGTCGTATCTCCCATTCTGGCGGCAGGTTTACCGCAGATCATCACGGTGGAAGATCCTTTAATGATCGTATCCGGAGGACCTACGCAAACGCAACTATCCCCCATTACCGCCGCCGGTAGCTTGCCGATTAGAACAGTCGCCGCTCCCGGCCCTACGATAGGACCGCCTACATGGGGTATCGGTGATGGCCAAGCCGGGGTTTGCATAGGACATGTATGCATATCTGTCAATCTTGCTGCTGGAGGCATATTTATTACTTTTTAGTTAACGATTTATTGAAATGATAATCTACAAATATATAATATTTATCATGAATATACTACTTTTGCGCGCTAATATTTTTAATCATGAATGCAAAAGCAAAAGGATATGTTCTAGGGGCTATCGCCGCCGCGACTTATGGAATGAACCCCTTGTTCGCCCTACCCTTGTATAAAGCCGGTATGAATCCGGATTCAGTCCTGTTTTTCAGATATTTATTCGCGATCCCAGTATTGGGTATCATGATCAAAGCGAGAGGGCGGAACTTTAAGTTGAAACCCAACGAGATCGTTCCTTTAATCCTCATGGGGTTGTTGGTTTCCTTCTCTTCCCTAGCCTTATTCCAAAGCTATAATTATATGGAAGCAGGCATCGCCTCGACTTTGCTGTTTGTCTATCCGATCTTAGTGGCGCTGATCATGGCGTTTGTCTTCAAGGAGAAATTAACGTTACAAACCATCTTTTGTATCTTGCTGGCATTAGGCGGTATCGGCTTACTTTATAAAAGTGGCGACGGAACGACTCTTAGTTTAACCGGTGTCCTGTTGGTCATGGCTTCCGCTCTTTCCTATGCTATTTATATCGTAGGCGCAAATCGTCCGCTATTGAAGAATATCGCTACGTTGAAACTTACGTTCTATGTCTTGCTTTTCGGAATGACCTTGTTTTTAGTCCGTATAGATTTCGGCAGGAGCCTTCACATTGTCCATGATTGGTATTTATGGGGTAACCTGATCGCTTTAGCCATATTCCCAACCGCTATCTCTTTCCTTTGCACGACACTAGCGGTCCAATATATCGGCTCCACCCCAACGGCGATCCTCGGAGCCTTGGAACCGTTGACCGCCGTATTCTTCGGAGTGACTGTCTTCGGTGAATCATTAACGTTACGATTGTGTTGCGGAATCATCTTGATCATCCTAGCCGTTACCCTCATTATCGCAGGAAGTAACGTAACAAGCCACCTAGTCCGTTTCCGAAAGCTTTTCCCAAGGCTTCCGCTTAAGAAAAAGAACGCTAAAGAACCTGCATCCTCATAATATTACCCAACGTCCCGATTTGTTGCTACCTTCACGTTTTAAATAACCGGCATCACGAAGTTCTTTAATCTTTTTTTCAATAGAACGACGGGTAACAGAAAGAGTAGCTGCTATTTCATCAAGGGTGACGTTGGGGTTACGTCGGATTTGTTCAATGATTTGCCCTGAATTTATACCGAACTTATCCCGAACTTTATCCCGAACTTTATCCCGAACTTCGCTTTCCTTGGTTTGGATGATCGGAGTTCCTTGATGTTCTTTCAGAGTATTCAAAATCTCTTGAAGCATAAAATCAATGAATGGGCCGGAATCTGCCGCTGCAGTACTGGCTTGTATAGCATTGTAATAAGCTTCTTGATTGGCATAAACCATATTTTCTACAGGCAAGTACTCAAAAAGGGGGTGGAGTCGTCCCAAAATAAGTGATTGCCAAAGACGACCTGTACGTCCATTTCCATCACTGAACGGATGAATAAACTCAAATTCGTAATGGAATACGCAGCTACGGATGAGTAAATGATCCTTAGCTTGCTTAAGCCATTCAAATAAATCCTCAATAAGTTTTGGTACTCTATCTGCAGGAGGAGCCATGTGAACCAAGCCTTTTTCCGAAAATACGCCAACTCCGCCACTACGGAATTTTCCGGCATCATCGGTGAGCGCCATCATCATTGTGCCATGCGCTTTTAGTAAGTCTTTCACGTTGAACGGGTTTAAACCGCTATAAAGTTCATATGTCTTTATGGCGTTCTTGACTTCTTGAATCTGGCGCAAAGAAGCCACAACGGTTTTACCATCAATGATGTCTTTCACTTCGTCTTCCGACAACGTATTACCTTCTATGGCCAACGAGCTGTGAATCGTTCTCACCCGGTTGGCTTTTCGCAATCTCAGTTTGTCGTTTTGTTCCAAACGAATTGCGTACCGCTCAATCTGCGCAGATATTTCCGCAATCAGATTGATGGCATTTGCTGAGATTGTGAATGGTGGTACATACATCATATTCATGGGATTTTCGCAAATATAGGAAAAAAGATTCTCTAGTGACGCTCATTTTATGAAAAACACATACTTAATAAAGGAAATCATATTACTTTAGTCATTATTCGAAGACTATTCTACGGGTCTGTCGCATATCTATGACAAATTCGTAAATTCATTTGCTACAATCAATTATTTTACATATGTTTGCGACAAACAATACGTATCCAACCATGATCACCAAGTTTGCGACATGTTTATTGTTCCTTGCCTTGCTCCTAAATAGTTGTCAGCAAAGGAATCAACCCACCTCTCCCCAATATGAAGCGGAGTATAATCGTTCGACGACTCCGGCCCTCATTGATATAGAAAAGGCGCTGGACCATCCGGCGATGTTGAAACTGAGTCAAATAGCCTCTAAGCTGGAATATTATAATGTTGGAGACGCTCGTTACACGGTAACACAAGCGATCGCTATTCCGGATAGCGACGCTTTCATCACATTCAATAACCCACGTATTTATTATCGTAAGCAAGGCATTCCCAGCAAACGATATGGATTTAAGGCCTTGGATTATAAATGGAACCATGGTATGAACGGCCTTAATCTATTTTACGACAGGAAAACAACCCGTATGTACTGCGCCTTGAGCGGCCTCGACCAAGACAATAAAAAAGATTCGACCACATTCAACGATATAAGGCCATGTATCGGGGAATTACCCACATTAGATACGATGCTGACCATTCAGAATTATATATTCCCCGAAAACCTGCCTACCAAATATTCGATAAATGCGGATGCCAGTCAAATAGTAGGCTTCTCCTCCTCGGGATATATGCTTTGTGATTATGCGGAAGGCTCTAAAATCCCGAAAGGAATAACGACATTCAACCTTCGAGGAGATACGCTTTGCAAATTCATCCTTGCGGATACCAAGGATATTAACGTCTCTCCGGATACGATCACCCGGTTTCAAACCTTTTATTGGAATACGGATCAAGACCGAATGAATTTCTTGATTCCTTATCGAGATACGGTATACCAGCTTTCAAGTTCCCACTCGATCACCCCTTTATATGCGCTTCATAAAGACAATCAAGATAAACCGACCGGTCTTCGTTCTTTCTTGGAGAATCCGAACGGGCTATTTATGGGAGTCTTTCAAAAAGGTTCTCCCGCCATCTATAATTGGCTGGGATGGCTGGACGATTACAAACCGGTTATCACTCATCGAGTAGTCTATCTCAAGAAAGAGAAGAAAACATACGCCTTACCCAAAAGCTCCGGAGGATTTATCAATGATATAGATGATGGACTTCCGTTCTGGCCAGACGGACAAACCGATGACTGTGTTTATATGATTCGTACCGTCACCGAAATGCGTGAGACCGTTAAACGCACAGGCTCCTCCCGCCAAAAAGACCTGATCAAATTCTTAGACGATCCTAAAGTGTTCGAGAGGGATTATGTAATGATCGTGGCAAGACCCTAATTGGATATTCAATCAATAAACAACCTAAAGATAGCAGATCATGAGAACATTATTATACCTATCCTTTTTCATTATATGTTTAAGCTGTACACAAAATTCCACAACAGAGAAACATATAAGTAGCATGGACAACATTGTCGATGTAAAGCATAACGTAAAAGAAATAAGTACCGGAGAGATTATGATCAATCGATATCCCCGAATTTACTTGATGGATAATTATTTAATCATACAGGATTATAAGGCTTATGACAACCTCATCTATATCTTTGACAAGAACACCTTTAAATTCTTAGCCAGTACAGGACAGAAAGGAGAAGGTCCCTCCGAAATCGCAAATATGGGAGACATAGGTATTGATGAAGTCCGCCGGAAATTCTATGTAACGGATCATGGCAAACAGAAAATCTTTAGTTTCGATTTGGATAGCGTTCTAGCTGATCCCACTTACATACCTTACGTAAAAATGAATATCGACATCGAAAGATTCCCAAGCGATTATCAATATATAAATGATACATTATGCATAGGCAGGATCATACAGCCTATAGGGACTAATGATTTCAAGCCCAGCATCGGTAAATGGAATATGGTAACCGGAGATATCCAAATCATGAAATACGAACACCCGGAAATAGAGAAAAAGCGTATAGTATGCGATGCTTCCATGGAGCATAATATATATGTGGAAGCTTACAATTACCACGATTTGATCACGATATGCGATTTAGATGGTAATCTAAAATATAACTTATATGGCCCTAGATGGGACAACCGGAAAACTAACAAGATAGAATATTATCGCTCCATCGTATTTTGTGGTGATAAGATATTCGCTTGTTATTCCGGACAAGATAACTTCCTCAAAGATAAAAGCGGGAACCTCCTCCCGACTCCTTGCACTCAAATTCGTGTCTTTGACCTAAACGCGAATTATCTCTATACTTTAGATATAGGATATAACATCATCAATCTTCGCTATGACAAAGGAAACGAGCGGATCATTATGAGCATGGAGGATGAGATTCAGTTTGCTTATTTAAATTTAGAATAAAATATATGCATTCATTTTAAATACAATAAACGAATGAAACTACAACCATTTTTCCGATTCCTATCACTCTTGCTCTTTATCCTCTCTTCTTGTGAGCAAGCAGAGAAAAGTAGGTCTTATCAATTAGTAAGATCCGATCAGACCTTGGCTTTCAGCTTGGATGATAAGACAAAAAACGTAACCCCTTTCTTATCGTACTATCGTGACAAAAAGGGAAAGGAATATATTGTGTTACAATCTTACTCCATGCAGTCCCGTAGCAATAAATTCTATTTTTATGATAAGGATAGTCAAGAACTAGCGTTCAAGATAGAACCGGAGATCGAGGGTTCAAATGGAGTAGGCCGTGTATTAGGATGCTATATACAGGATTGGGACAGCCTATATCTCACCAGCTTATTTGAACCAGAGATCATACGCATCAATAAGGATTGCCAAATACTAGAAAAAATAAATTATGAGGAAGCAAATGATGGCACAAGACTTTACAACAGTAGTTTCCTAAGTTTCAGAACCGCCACCCTGATAGGGAGGGATCTATATATCTATTCAGATCCCAACCGTTTGATAGAGAAAGATTATGTCTCCGCTACTATCAATCTCGACACGAAGGAGATCAGAGCATTACCTTTTGTTTATCCGGACTATCCCGGCTCTTCGGTCAAATTGAAACGATACGGGCTAGAGGGTAGCTATAGCCGTTCTTTTGATGGGCAGCGATTTGTATATTCTTTCATTTACGATGAATCTGTCTATGTGGCGAATATCGCACACGACTCCATCCGCAAGGTATCCGTGAAAAGCGAGTATATCGACCAAGTGCAATTGCCAGACGAGCTAACCGCCCAAGCGATCGATTTCTGTCAAAACGCGATGTATGGAGACTTGATATACGATCCTTACCGAGAGGTTTTTTATCGGATCGCTTATCCATCCACTACGATCGAGAAAGGGGTTAAAGCTATGGAACTTATAGAATATGGACGAAAGACCTTTTCAATCATAATCCTTGACAAAGAGTTAAACAAGCTAGGAGAGACTCTTTTCCCTAATTACACGTACAATTCAAGACAATTATTAGTTTTACCCGATGGCCTTTACATATGTAACAGCCATTTCATGAACCCCGATTTCAACGACGATATATTAAGTTTTATTCGTTTCGATCTAGTTTCTCGATACGGCCGGAGATAAACAAATACTGTATATCAGCATATTACAGCAAGCACAGACAAGCCTTATTCCAGTGGATTTCCTAATAGATATTCAATAGATAAAGCCAAACATCCATAAAGGAATCATATTGCGGAAAGCATACTCTATGTCATCTTTCACCACATACCCATCCGCCGCTTGCTTGATCTGTTGCCGCGTCTTATTCTTTCCCCCAATCTCAAAGGTTCGGCCATCTATCTCAAAGTCTGAAATCGCAGAAGAAGTAACGAAGCATACGACTCGCATCCAAGATAGAAAAACCGTCTCACGCACGGAACCGATATCCGGTACCTGCTCCGACAACGCATAAGCCAGATTCGTATTATTCAGATAGATCTTCTCTACTTTCTCCAATAATTTCAAGCCCTGCGCTTTTTCTCGCAGTAAATTAACCAGACCTGCCTTCTCCAAATAACTCATGTAGTCGGGCAACACATTCCGGCTGATATCCAAATCTCTCGCCAACTTCGTATAATTTGGTTTGAAAGGGACACTTTGAGCTAATACATATAATAATTTCTTCAACTTTACGGCAGAAGCCACCGTCATATCCGCAAAAATCGGAATATCAGATTCCACCATTTGGTTAATCACGCTACGCAGACGCAAGAGATATTCCGTATCTTGAAAAAATGGATAATAACCTGTCGATAAATAATCGTTAAATAATTTGAGTGGACGAGCTTCCTTATAAGGGAACTCAACCTTCCCAGCAAGAATCTCTTCCAACGAATACGATGGAAGCTGCCACCCCTGCGATATATTCAAATATTCCCGAAAAGAAAGTCCGGGTAATCTATACTCTACCTTCCTGCGACTTAAATCCGCACCACCTTTCTCCAGATCAAGAATAGACGAACCTATATAGATAACTTGAAGACCAGGAATTTGATCGTATATATTCTTCACCTCCCTAGACCAATCCTTGTATTTATGAATCTCGTCAATATAAAGTTTTTTCCCACCCAGATTATAAAATTGATAAGCCATGTCGAATAACCGATACTTGGTAAAATAGAAATCATCTGCCGTAACATACAAAGACTCATCCTCACGATCATACAATTTGATATGCTGCAACAATAGGGTAGTCTTCCCAACACCACGAGCACCTAAAATCGCAACCAATCGGCTATCCCATGCGATCTGATCGTGAAGAAAGCGCACGACTTCTGTCGAAGTATGCTCTAATTGAGTTCTAAAGGAACGAAATAAGGTCTCCATATCGATTCATGTTTAAAGGACAAATATACAAAATTGCACGATACGATGTGCAATTTTGTATAAAAATTGCACATCGTATCGTGCAAATACCTTTATATAAATTGCCCTAAGGCTATCTGCTTAAAAACGCTCTCGTCCCACTCACTATTAATTTACCACCCTATCCTTTCCTATAAATAATCAAAAACATCTACAACATCTACAACTTCGCATATAGACCTCTGGTTATATGATGTTTAACCCATGATTGCAGATAAAAAAACATCTACAATAATCCGATCCTATCTACAATCACTTACGCTTTTTCACCACAAAACAGAACGATCTTCTTACACTCGCCGTATTTCATCACTTCAGCAGTCTTCTTGATACCTATAAAGCATTAACGTATAATAGTTTACAGTTTTTCTAAGCAAAAACAAAAGTTTTCCGCTTATGAAACTTTTGTTTTATAACTGTAAAACTTTTGTTTCCCTAGGAAGAAACTAAAGTTTCCTACAGGAGAAACCATTGTTTTCCCTACGAGAAACAACAATACCCCTGTATGTAAACGTTTTTAATTGACTACTTCGCATCTTATTTATAAAGCAGGTTGACCGGTTTGCGACTTAGTAATAAAAGAGGTTGACCATGTTCTATCTTATTCATGAACGAGGTTAAGCCGGACAAAATAATTAACATTGTTTGCACAAATTCATTCAACTCACGATATAAATAGGTGACCTTAGACTGGCAAGCCTCTTATTTTGGGACTATCAGCTAAAAGTCAGCCCAAAAGATTGGCAATCCTAAGACCAATACAGACTTAGCTAAGTAATATATACTGTGTTGGGCAAGTCAGTATATATTACTTAGCCAAGTCAGTACTACTGCCGATAGCAAGCTCATCACACAAATAAACCATCAAATGAACGTTGAGATAGAGAATTTACTCTCCCGAAACGATCTTTAGCGAATATCCTTTACCCCGAGCACTCTCTATCACCAAACCCGGAATAGGAGACAAATCCTCTTTAAGCCTTTTAGCCGTAGCGGTAAGAGCGTCTTTGGACACACTTCCATCAGGCCAGATTTCTTCTTTCAGCCGATCGGACTCAATGAAATATCCTTTATGTTCTAATAAAATACAAAACAGTTTCAGCCGTTGATTTGCCAATTCGATACGATGCCTATGATAATGCAATACGCCATGTGTTTCATCGAACAAGATATCTTCTGTTATTTGTATCATCTCTTTAGGTGCTTCTTGTAGCGGTAAGATATTTATCCTTGGTCTTTTCCATGTCAAGACAATCGCAATAACCCAGAGAATAACCATTGCCAGAATCCAAAATATATTTCGCAAAAACACTTCACCTACTATATAAAGGAAAGGAAATTGAACAAACGCTTGTAAAACGATCGTCCGATTCGCTCCAAAAACAATTTCTTTTAATGGTATAAAAGATTGATAAAAAGAAGTATCCGAAGAGCTACATTCCGTCTTGTCTATAAAGGTATAACAAGTTACGGTCTGAGCCGGAATCGCATGTTCATACAAAGATGCACGAAAAGCGCTATCCAGCAAGGTTACTTGAATCGGATTCTCCATAGACAAACAATGTTGGAGACAAAAATCAGACTTCTCCTGTGAAGACATCCTCCGTGCCACCTCCTTATTATTCCTCATATGTATAATCGCATCGGCAGTCTTGATTGTAATGCTATCTCGTTCCAATCGATTAGCGCCTGAATAGGAAAAACAAAAAGCATCCCCTAAATCTTTTATCCGCCTATTTGTATCATCTTGAACTGCCCGCTGAAATAACGTTTGAGACTCTTCTTGTAATTCATACTTTACATTTTGGTATGATTTATAAAAAGACAACAAGCAAATCATCGTCATCAGAACAAATACACTCCACTTCCAATAAAATTTCCAATTTTGCTTCTCCATAATTATTCCTCGTTGAAACTGCAAAGATACGTTTTCCATCCCTTTCTACGAATAAATTCATTCAACTCGCAAGATGAAAGATGACTATAGGTAGACAAAAGGCTTATTTTTCAACTGTCAGCTAAAAGTCACCTAAAAAGATTGGCTATCCAAAGACCAAGCCGTACGTTTATAACAAAAATTAGAAACGACATGAAACAAATTACTTTCAAGAAAGCTTTCGCTATCATTTTCATTTGCGCCTTGTGTGCTTCGTATTTTCTTTTGAAAGAAGGAAAACAAAATTTCTCAGATCTTACTTTCTCTAATATTGAAGCGCTAGCTTCCGGTGAAAGTGGATCCAAAGATTGTTATATGGCTGGCTCTCTATCATGTAATGGAGGATATTACAAATATATATACAACCGTTAAAACAACACATGAACTACTACGTGTACATAGTTCTATTAATAGGTAGTCTGGTATCCTGTTCGGAATCCTCACGGCACTTCCCCCGCTACGAGGATTTTCCCGATGAAAAGGCATTAAATGCGCAGGTTATCCACCTAGATACCGCCTTGTTCCGCTATCCTTTCCGGGTAGCGGTCAAGGATGGTATCGCTATTATCATGGACTTGCACAACGTAGATTATTTCTTCCATGCCTTCTCTTACCCCGAATGGGAATATATGACATCGTTTGGCAAACGAGGCGAGGGACCCGAAGAAATGGTATCGGCAGATTGCTTCCGGTTTATCTCCAAGGATTCTATCTGGACGCTCGATGCGAACAAAATGCGAACAACCCGGTGGAAGATTGAACAAAATATGAACAACATCATCCCCGTAGAAACGATCGATATGGACAAGCGGCTGGTTAGGGCATTGGACTTTTACCCGATGGAATCGGGCTTTTTGGTATCTGACTACCTCGGTGAATATAGACAAAAGTGGACAGACCGAGAAGGGAAATGGATTCACTCCGCTAATCAGATCCCGACCGAAAATAATTATGAAGACATCGCACGCCCTGCATTGGCGCAAGCGTGGCGAAGCTTCTTCGACTATAATCCCCAAAAAGGCATCTTGGTCATGGCAACCCAACTAGGAGAGGCATTAGAAATATACAACTTCACAGATACTACACAAACCGTACGATACGGACCTAATGGAGAACCTCAATTCGCAATCTCACAATCGGAGGGAATTCCAACGGGTATCATGGGATTCAGTGATGTTCATATCACAGACCATTTCATTTATACCGTATTTCATGGCCGTAGTTTCAAAGATATCGGGCAGGCATACCAACGAGGGGAAGATATCGAGGATGGCGGGCGATACATCTATGTATTCGACCTCAAAGGAAACCCCGTCCGGAAGTACGTGCTCGACCATGCCATTTATGGTATCGACGTAGATGAGGATACGGGGACGATCCTTGCCACGGATGTAAACAGCAACGATCCGATTCTTTCATTTAAAATATAACGACAAAATATCATGAAATACTTAAATCTAATCATACTATTATTATTCCTTCTAGCTTGCCAAGACAAGAAAAAAGACGAGATCAAGCATTTAGTATCCGAATGGCAAGGAAAAGAGATACGATTTCCGAAAGACATGGTCTTTGCACGGTTTGCAACCGATACGGTAGACTTCACCCTGCCAAAATCCCCCCACAAGGTGCTGGTTTTCGTGGATTCCATAGGATGTACCAGTTGCAAACTCCAACTGCACCGATGGAAAGAACTGATTCAATACACCGACTCCATTACCCAAGGAACGGTTCCCTTCCTCTTTTTCTTCCAGTCCGATGACAAGAAAGAAATACGGTATCTATTGAAAAAAGACAATTTCGACAAACCTATCTGCATGGATCAATCAGACAGACTGAACGAACTGAATCATTTCCCGGCCGACGGGAGATTTCAAACCTTTCTATTGGATAAGGACAATAAGGTCGTAGTGATAGGAAATCCTATCCACAACCCGAATATCCGGGAGCTATACCTAAAAGAGATCACCGGAAAACAACCCGCTTCACAAATACAGACCACCGTGAAAGTGGAAGAGGCATCCATACAGCTAGGAACTATCCAAATGGGAGAAAGCAAAGAAGCTGTTTTCCGATTAACAAACACAGGAAACAACCCGTTAGTCATACTAGACGCGGCTACAACCTGCGGCTGTGCCCACCCATCTTTCGACAAACATCCCGCCAAGCCGGGAGAGATCCTTCAAGTAAGAGTCATCATGACACCGAAAGACAAAGGAGTCTTTGACGAGACGATTTCCGTGAAATGCAATACGAATCAACTGATAAAATTAAACATTCGGGGGATGGCTCAATAAATAAAAGAGAAGGGAGAGCTTGCCGGATATATTGGAACGATCACAAGCAAGCCTCCCACCCCACTTTTACTCATGAAGCAGAAAGGAGGTGACACAAAAGTAGTAAATTAAATTGAAAGAGGAATTCGAGAATATCCTTATCTTGCAGAAGAATAGTAAGCAAGAGATTAAATTCTCAAAAACATAAACTATAAAAAAGAAATATCATGAGAAAAAAGATTTTAGGAATAGCCGTAATGGCAGTCGTAGCAGTAGCTGCGGCATGGAACATCAACCAGAGTGAAAACGAGATTAAACTCTCTGATTTAGCGCTTGACAATGTGGAGGCATTGGCTAGTGGGGAAGGTGGAAGCGGATATTGCAGTTACTCTGGGGGAGGATGTATTATCAAATATTCCGATGGGACATCCACTTACATACCGGGACGTTGGAACTAAAATTTAATCAAAGGAGGGTGTGCCAAAACGAAAAAAATCACAATGGAATACAGTCGGTAAATCAATGGAATGCAGATGTTTTCTCATTGATTTTTTAATTTGTATTTCATAGACTCTAGGTATCTTGAGCAAGAAGAAAATGTGTTCAATCCCTTAATTTGGCATGCCCTCCTTAAAAAATCAGTATCATGAAGAAATACATTATCTTACATCTTTCACTCATCCTATTAGTATTCATCGCTTGTACCGATGATCAAAAACAAGATGACAAAAACATAACCTTCCAGAGAAGTGATTTCAAAGTCCGAAAATCACTATCCGGAAAAACTATTGAATTTGACAGTCTTATTTTACGACCTTCACAAATCCAATTATTCGACTCCTTCCTAGTTACTTGCAATCAAGGGGCGGAAAAACAATTCCACATCTTCAACCTCAATACGGCACATAAGGAAGGAGAATGTATTCCTGTAGGACAAGGGCCTAAAGAGATGATGACACCATGTTTCGTCAATCGGAACGATTCCGTAGTCATTTTTGATATGATGACCTCTACGATTTTCACTTACTCTATCCCGGAATTTACCAGTGGAAAAGAACCGGAATACGCCAGCCGTATCTCCCTAGATACAAAACCGCTATGGAGCAATATTCGAAGCTTGGGCAACGGGTTCTTAGGCGTATCCTATCAAGAGACGAGTCCTGGATTCCTTTTTGATCAAACAGGTAAGAAAACGATGGATTTCGGTACTTATCCTAAAACTGAGCAGGAGTATACTCCTGCCGAATTAATCAATGCGTTTCGGGCAGACCTAACCACCAACCGAAAAGAGAAGGTTGCAATCACTCACTACTTCACTGATTTAATTTGCATCTATAACGTGAACGGGACCTTGGAAAAACAATTACGGGGACCGGATCATTTCGCATCTGTTTTCAAAGAATTTAGGGATGGAGACATTATCGGAAGTAAAGCGAGCCCGCAAACTTATAGAGACGCTTTTTATAGTCCTGTAAACGTGGGGAATAGTTTATTTGTTCTTTATAATGGAAAAATGGTGACAGAGCCTAATTACAATATATTATGCAAAGAATTATTTGTAATCGGATGGGACGGTAGCCTTGAATGCCATTACACATTAGACCAAGGAGTCTCCTCCATCGCTGTAGACAATCAAAAACGGAAGATCTATGGTATCAGTGATGATCCGGAATATCATATCGTAGTGTTCGACTATTGATGACTGATATCCAAAGAATTTGGATTTAGGAAATGAGGCATAAACATAAAAGAATGGGAATAGAAAAACGTATATACAAAACAAATATAAATCAGATGTTACGATATCTGACACTTATATTTTATGGGGTATTTGGTATTGGTTGCATATACGCATTCCTCCTCATCTTCTGTTTCAGCACGTTCAAAATCCCTTCCGATTCCATGGAGCCTCAACTCCAAACCGGAGATCAAGTATTAGTAAACAAATGGATAGCCGGACCTAGGTTATTCAATATTTTCGCATCTATGAAAGGGAAGCGGGTAGATATATACAGAGTACCCGGAGTCGGGCAAATCAAACGGAATGATATTCTCGTATTCAACTACCCGCATCCCTATTCATGGGAGCGGATCGAAATGCACATCATGCAATATTATATCAAACGCTGCCTCGGGTTACCGGGAGACTCCATCCGGATCGAACAGGGATTCTACCGAAACAACCATACAAAAGAGCCTTTGGGGAATGTGGAAAGTCAAGCGAACTTATCCAGACAAAAAGCGGATCGGATGCCGGACGGTGTCTACCGTTGTTTCCCTTTTGATTCTACATTCAATTGGAATGTTCATGATTTCGGTCCTTTGTATATCCCCCGAAAAGGGGATAGAATTACCGTGAATCAAACAAATTATAAGCTATACAAACAAATGATCGAGTGGGAATCAAAAGATTCCCTATCGTGGAAAGATAGTAAAGTTTATATAGGAGACAAACAGGTAAGACAATACCAGTTCCAAAGCAACTATTACTTCGTGGCCGGAGATAAGACAGAAAACTCTAGAGATTCCCGTTATCTCGGACTTATACCGGAGGAATTTATCGTAGGGGTAGCTTGGAAAGTGTGGAAATCCGTTGACCCTTACACGGGGGAATACAGAAAGGGACGTTTTTGGAAAAATATTCGAAACAATTGAAGAATTATGAATAAGCTTATTTTATATGTATGCGCTTGGATCTGTCTGCACTCTTGCGGTTTCTCAAAAAGCCAAGAAGAAAGTATGTTGGAATATGCGTTGTCGCAAGCCGGCGATAACAGGAAAGAGTTGGAATATGTCATCAAATACTATGAAGGGGATTCGTTAAAAAGAGAGGCCGCCCGCTTTTTGATACGCAATATGGTCTATCATTTCGGATATGAGAAGCGAGAGAGGGTATCAGACATCACCACCCTATCCTCGGACTATCTAATCCGTAATATCGAGCTGGCGTTTCAGGCGTGGCCCAAGCCCTGGAATAAATCGGTAAGTTTCGAGAATTTTTGCAGGTATATACTTCCCTACCGGGGGTTATACGAACCGCCCTCCGGTTTACGTGAGGAGCTGATGCGGACGTACCTCCCTTTGCTGGATAGTTCGCATATTGATAACACGTACGATGCGGCCGTGAGGTTACAAAAGATACTACGAACCCGAGTCACCTATCAAACGGAGATACCCATCCACTATCCAACCGCAGAGGAGATCCACCGGACAGGGGTTGGACGTTGTGATGGGGTAGTCTTGTATGGTATCCAGCTGATGCGTGCGGCCGGTATTCCCACTGTAGCAGAACATACGATCTGGACTCGTAGGAACGGGGAACATTATTGGTGCGCATTCTTAAACGAGGATGGGCGATTCCTACCTTTCGCTCCGGAGTACGAAGGCCCGGATTCCTTGATCTACAACCTAACCAAGCCGTTCTTGACCCCGGCCAAGGTTTACAGATACGGATTCGCCCCCTTACATCCGGTAACGACCGAGTCGACCGATGAATACCGTACGTTCTTAAAAAATCCGTTATTGACCGCTGTCACGGAGCAATACCTACCACCTGTCGCAGATATCCATACGACTTGCGACCTCCCGGTGAGATCAAAAAGAGCACCTATTTACCTCTGTACCTATAATCATGGTAACTGGAGGCCTTTCGCCATGAGCGAACGGATCGGCAACCGCTGTACCTTCCCGAAGATCGTAGGCGATGATGTGTTTATCATCGCCGAATATGACAAAGAGGCTTATGGCTCACTACGCTTCATCACATCCCCTTTCCATGTGAGCAATACGGGGATCATCACGAAAATTAAGCCCGATCCGGCCCGAACCGATTCCATCTTTATCGCCTCGGACAACCCGTATCAACAGCAAGTGCCGTATACACTCGCTTATTGGGAACAGGAACAGCAGTGTTTTAAAAACGGATATTTCCCGACAGACACGATACCCGGTGGCATCCTCATTCGCAAGATACCTAAAGGGAGCCTGTTGAAAGCGATGATCTCGCGACCGGAAAAGGCTGCGGAAGATCGTATCTTTTTGGTGGAAAACGATACGGTAAAAAGATATTAACCATGAAAGAGCTGTTGAAACTCGGCGTATATACCCTACTCGGGACACTTTTGCTAAGCGCCCCTTTCGCAGGATTGGGAATGCTATCCACACACTTGGTGACAGAGAAAACCTTTTGGATTCAACTAATCGCCCTGTTCTTATCCGCCGTGTCCCTACAAGGTTTGTGGTTGAATCCAAGCAAGGGGCTGTGCCCATGGACTTACGTGGATATCCTCCCCCTTTCCCTCTTGGGGCTTATCCTCCTCTCTTATCCCTACTCCATACACCCGGAGCCGGAAAAGCTCCTGTTTATCGGACAAATGGTTGTCTTGTGGTATCTGCTTCGGCAGGTGTTCCATGAATATCCGGTGCTCATAGGATATTTTTCAATGTTCTTTATCGCGACAGGCCTTATAGAAGCCATCTGGGGCTTCCGTCAATTACAGGGATGGGCCTATTCGAACCATTCCCTGTTTCGGCTGACCGGCTCTTTTTTCAATCCGGGGCCTTATTCCGGATATTTGGCGATCACATTACCGGTGGCTCTTGGCATCTTGCTGGAACAGTCCAAACGAAATATGCCCTATTACCTGTCCATGGGATGTATAGGCACAGCGATCGTTGTACTTCCTGCGGGAATGAGCCGATCGGCATGGATAGCGGTGGTCGTTTCTTGCGCCTGGGTATATGCCCTGTACCGCCTTGACAGGAAACAGGCAGCGACCAGACTGAGACAACACAAAAGGTGGTATATCATAGGCGGTATCCTAGGCGGCATATTGCTTCTTGGCGGGAGCGCATCACTCTATACATTAAAGAAAGATTCGGCAGACGGAAGGTTTCTGATGTGGAAGATCACGACGAAAGCGATACAAAAACAACCGATTACAGGTACCAGCCTAGGTGGGTTCCCTGCCGCTTACGCTGAAACACAAGCGGAATACATGGCTTCGGGAAAAGCGACTGAACAGGAAAAGTTGGTTGCCGGATGCCCGGAGTACGCATTTAATGAATACTTGCAGATTGGATTAGAACAGGGGTTAGTAGGATTAGCCCTATTTATAGGCTGGCTGGGGCTTCTATTTTATAAAGGAATAAAGAACAAAAGGTATGCTTGTTGCGGGGGATTGATGTCTCTGGCTATATTCGCCTTCTCTTCTTATCCATTACAATTGCCGGAGTTTTGGGTAGTATTGATATTCCTAGGGGTGATGAGCGTAACACCGGACAAGGATGAGATCCGTGAGAACCAAGCCGAATCAAATGGCCATAGATGGGGCAAACAGATATTTTTTATGGGAATCGCTATCCTTGGAATTGGTTTGTTCTGGATGCAAAAAGATCATTATAAGGCTTATCAACAATGGAATAAGGCGCAAATGTTTTACAATAATAAAGCTTACGAAGCGGCCTTGGAGGTATATGAACCTTTGTATCCATTATTGAAGCATAAACCGGAATTCCTTTTCGAGGCCGCTCAATCTCTTAGCAAAACCGGACAATATGAGAAAGCGAATGAATATCTGGAGAGAGCTGTCTTATTAAGCTCCGATCCCATGCTTTATTACGTAATGGCTAAAAATGAGCAGTGTTTAGGTGAATACCGACAAGCGGAAAAGCACCTGTTACATGCCATTGATATTTTACCGGAACGTATCTATCCGTATTATCTGTTAATGAATCTTTATACGGAACCATCTTATTTTCAACCTGCAAAATTGAAAATGGCGATTGATTCCGTATTAACTAAGAAACCCAAAGTGGAAAGTTCCGCTATTAAAGAAATGAAAGAGAAAGCACGAAGTATGTTAAACAACACATCAATATGAATACAATATCCTTATTTTTATAGCAATTACGACTACATCGTAACAATAAATACTTATATTTGCGAATGACAAATTGTACAAACCGATCAATCATACGAGTATGAAATACTATAAATTGTTGACCTTTACGCTTTTATTCTGTTTAAGCGCATGCGGCGGAGAAAAGAAAGATACAGATGCCACACAGGATTCCGTAGAGACCGTATTGCCGGATGAGGCGAACGAAGTCACGATCATGACATTGAAGCAAACGGAATTTAATCATGAGTTGATAAGCAATGGTAAACTGTCCGCTCGCAAGTTGGTGGACTTACGGTTTGAGTCGGCGGAACCCATCGCCCGTATCTACGTGAAGAACGGAGACCGGGTAAACAAAGGACAGAAAATAGCGGAACTCGCTACTTTCCGGCTCACGAACAAAACAGCGCAAGCCAAAGATGCCCTAGAGAAAGCGAGGCTTGAATTAAAAGACGTATTGATCGGTCAAGGATATATGCTGGAAGACTCAGCGAAAGTCCCGCCCGCAACGCTCAACCTAGCACGGGTAAAAAGTGGATATGATCTGGCGCTCGCCCAATATCAACTTGCCCAATATGAGGAACAGAATGCGACGCTAATCGCGCCTTTCGACGGTATTATCGCAAACCTTTTCGCTAAACAAGAGAACGTGGCGTCTACGACGGACGCATTCTGTACCGTTATCGATCCTCATAGTCTGGAAGCCTCTTTCACCGTATTGGAAAGTGAGTTGCCGCTTATCCAAAACGGAGATAAAGTGGAAGTTACCCCTTTCGCCACCACCAGCTTAAAGACTGAAGGACGTATATCCGAGATCAACCCGCTAGTGGATGAGAACGGGATGGTACAAGTGAAAGCGGCGGTAAACGACAAAGGTAAATTATTCGAAGGCATGAATGTACGGGTTAGCGTACAACGCTCGCTTGGGAAGCAATTGGTCGTACCTAAAACGGCTGTGGTATTACGTTCCGGAAAACAAGTCGTATTTACTTTAGTTGATGGGCACGCTTATTGGAACTACGTGCGCACCGGACTGGAAAACGCGGATAGTTATACCCTTTTGGAAGGATTGAAAGAAGCGGATGTCGTGATTACAAGCGGCAATATTAATCTGGCGCATGAGTCACCGGTCAAGGTAATTGAAAATTGAGAATTGAGAATTGAAAATTAGTTGCGTATGATTCGCTTCCTGCTACAACGTCCGATAGCGGTATTGATGGCTTTTACGGCCTGCTTTATCGTGGGGTTGGTGACTTATTTCACCATACCGGTCTCCTTATTACCTGATATCGCCATACCTGAGATTACCGTTCAGATATCCGGACAAAATACATCCGCACGGGAATTGGAAAACACCGTCGTGAAGCCGGTCCGTTTGCAATTGATGCAAGTGGCAGGATTACGGGATATCCATAGCGAGACTCGTGATGGAGCGGGTATTATCCGCCTTAGCTTCGACTTTGGCACGAACACGGATCTTGCCTTTATAGAGGTCAATGAGAAAATAGACGCCGCCATGAATTACCTGCCCCGTGAGGTAGAACGTCCACGGGTAGTCAAGGCGAGCGCTACGGACATTCCGGTGTTTTGCCTCAACCTCACACTCAAGACAATTGAAAATGATGCCGCTTTCCTCGATCTTTGCCAATTCGCGGAAACAGTAATCAAACGAAGGATCGAACAGTTGCCGGAAGTCGCGATGGTGGATATCACGGGCATATTAGGACGGCAATTACAGATCGTACCGGATATGAAACTCTTGGATATGGCTGATATTACGTTAAATGATTTGGAATCAGCCTTGTCTGCCAATAATATAGAGCCGGGAAGCATGACCGTACGGGATGGTTATTATGAGTACAATATTAAATTTTCTACCTTATTACGTACACCGGAAGACGTACAAAATATCTATATCCGTAAGAATGACCGGATTTTCCAGATAAAAGATCTGGCTAAGGTAGCTGTCGTACCGGAAAAAGAAACCGGCTTATCGCTAGCCAACGGGGAAAGGGCCGTCACGTTAGCCGTTATCAAGCAAGCGGATGAGAATATGGACAATATGAAAGAGGCGCTTGCCGAGGTTACCGATTATTTCAAGTCTATTTACCCGGATATTGAATTTACGATCACAAGAAACCAGACCGAGTTATTGGATTATACGATCTCCAACCTCAAGCAGAACCTATCGTTAGGTTTCTTATTTATCTGCATCGTGGCGATCCTTTTCCTCGGGGACGTAAAAAGCCCGGCGGTAATCGGACTAAGTATGGTAGTCAGTATCATCATTAGTTTCTTGTTCTTCTACCTTTTCAATATGTCCTTAAATATCATCTCCCTATCCGGATTAATTCTGGCATTGGGTATGATGATAGACAGCTCCATCATCGTGACGGAGAATATAGCGCAATACCGGGCAAAAGGAGATAATCTGGAAGAAGCGTGTATAAAAGGGACCACAGAAGTAATCACCCCCATGCTTAGTTCCACATTTACCACGATCGCTGTATTCGTTCCGCTGGTATTTATGAGTGGTATAGCGGGAGCGATTTTCTTCGATCAGGCGTTTGCCGTTACGGTTGGTTTAATGGTCTCTTATTTCACCGGAATCATGTTACTGCCTGTACTTTACAAATTAGTTTACAGCATACCGGAGATCAAGCATTCCTTTTTCAACCTGAAAATAAACAATTTGATCAAGGAGCATACGCTGGACCGGTTCTATGACGGAGGGGTTGATTTCATATTCAGGCATAAGACCACTAGCCTACTATTTGTAGCTGTCACCATCCCCCTTTGCGCGATCCTATTCTATATGATCCCCAAAAGCCGGATGCCGGAAATCGATCAGAATGAGTTAATCGCACATGTTGAATGGAATGAGAACATCCATATTGATGAGAATAGAAAGAGAGTCACCGAATTATTTGGTGAGGCCGATCGGTTAGGTGCGCAACACACGGCCTATATCGGACAGCAACAATTCCTGCTAAACCGAGACAGGGAATTATCCATCTCGGAAGTAGAGCTTTATTTCAAGACAGAAGAGACCGATGCTATCGCTCCTTTACAACAAGAAATCTCCGCTTGGGTAAAGCGAAATTACCCGACAGCCGTATTATCGTTCTCTCCGCCGGAGACTGTGTTTGAGAAACTGTTCGTAACCGGTGAGGCCGATATCGTAGCCGAGTTCTATGCCCGTAACAAAGAGCAAGCTCCGGATGCCCCTACTTTGCAAAAACTAGAGAAAACACTAGAGAGTAAGACCGGTCTCGCTCCCGTTGGCGTAGCTTTCGAGAATCAATTAAACATATCCATAGACCATCAGAAACTATTACTTTATAATATCTCCTATGAAGAGGTCTACCGGGTACTTAAGACGGCCTTCAAGGAAAATGAAGTCGCTACCTTACGCTCTTATCAACAGTATTTACCGATCACGCTAGCCGGAAACGAGCAAACGGTCGATCATATCCTACATAATACGTTAATCCGTACGCAACCGGACGAAAACCAAAAGACGAATCATGTTCCTCTTAGCGCAGTAACAAAGATTACTCCCGGAGAAGACTTGAAGACACTCACCGCTGGAAAGAACGGGGAATATATTCCTTTTAGCTTCTATCAAGTAGAGAACGCGGAACAGTTAATGGAAAATATTCGGGAGCTCGTCCGCAGCGAATCCAAGGATAAGACGAATTGGGACATCGATTTCTCGGGAAGCTTCTTCTCGAACCAACAAATGCTGAATGAACTGGTCGTCATCTTGTTCATATCCATTCTCTTGATGTACTTTATCTTAGCGGCGCAATTCGAGAGCTTCTTGCAGCCCTTGATCGTCCTGCTGGAAATACCTATAGACGTAGCCGCCTCCTTACTGGTATTATGGATATGCGGGCATACCTTAAACCTGATGAGTGCTATCGGTATCGTGGTAACTTGCGGTATCATCATAAACGACTCTATCTTGAAACTGGATGCGATCAATGAGCTTCGGAAAGAAGGTGTACCCTTGATGGAAGCGATCCATGAGGCGGGTCGTCGCCGTCTGCGCCCGATTATCATGACCTCATTGACAACTATATTCGGTATGGTACCGCTACTATTCACGTTCGATATGGGAAGTGAGTTGCAAAAGCCACTCTCCATTGCCATGATCTCGGCGATGCTGATCGGTACGGCAGTCAGTTTATTTATTATCCCTTTGGTTTATTGGTTTATCTATAGGAGACATGCATTATGAAAAAAAGATACAAGAGGACATTCCTAGTTTTATACGCGTTCTGTTCGCTATTAGCCGAAGGAGTATCGGCCCAATCGCTCGTCCTTTCCCTTGAGAAGACGATCTCATTGGCCGCCGATAGCTCGCTGGAGGCTTTTCGTACGAAAAACCTATTCTTGTCCGGCTACTGGGAGTTTCGTAATTACAAAGCGGAGCGACTGCCTAGTCTTACATTGAATATCACACCCGCCGAATATTACCGGGATATCACGAAACGATACGATTCAGAAAAAGACATCGACGAATACCGTAAGCAACAGTCCTTTTATGCGGGAGGAAACTTAAAGATCAAGCAGAACTTCGATATGCTGGGTGGTAGTTTCTTCGTGGACACGGATCTGGGGTATATGCGCTATTTCGGCTCGAATACTTATAATCAGTTCACCTCCGTTCCAATCCGTATCGGATACAGCCAAGATTTATTGGGATACAATCCTTTCCGGTGGGAGAAGAAGATAGAGCCTCTAAAATATGAGAAAGTAAAGAAAGAGTTGCTTTATAATATCGAGACCGTCAGCGAGCAAGCCACCACTTATTTTTTCTCTTTAGCCATGGCTCAAGTAGAATATGATATGGCCAAAGAAAATGTAGCGACAACCGATACGTTATACCGTACCGGCCAAGAGCGGCATAAGATCGCGGCTATTAGTCAAGCGGATTTACTAACACTCAAACTGGATGCGATCAATGCCCGCAATACGTTACAAAACGCCGATATAGCCTTGAAGCGAGCCATGTTCAGTCTGGCCTCGTATTTGAATTTCGATAAGAATACGGAGATACGGCTTCGGCTGCCGTCACGCCCCCATGATATGGATATTCCGGTGGATCAAGCATTGACGTTAGCCCGGGAGAATAACCCCAAGTTTCTGGAAGTGCGGCAAGAGGTGTTAGAGGCCGAGCAACAAGTGGATAAGACCAAAAAGGAAACCTTATTCAACGCTTCCTTGAATGCCAGTATCGGTTTCAATCAAGTAGCGACCCAGTTTAAGGAAGTTTACAAGAATCCGCTGCAGCAGGACTTGGTATCGATATCTATCTCTATTCCCCTTATAGACTGGGGAGTACGGAAGGGTAAATACAATATAGCCAAAAGCAATCTAAATGTTACGCAAATATCCGCACGGCAGACGGAAGTCACATTGGAGGAAGACGTTATCATGACCGTCGGTGATTTCAATGTACAGCAAAACCTGATCGCCAGCGCCGAGGAGGCTTTGGATATCGCGATCATGGCCTATAACGAGACCAAGCAACGTTTCATGATCGGCAAAGCGGATATCAATAGCCTTACGCTCTCCTTGAACCGGCAGCAGGAAGCGCAACGTAATTATATCACGGCCTTGCAAAATTATTGGTTGAGCTATTACAAAATACGTAAGCTCACCTTACATGATTTCGAGACAGGCATCTCATTAGCCAACGAATTTGATTACGAGCATGGGTTCTAAGCCGAACATATCATCCTTTACGATCATCGTCACCTTCCTTTGTATCGCATTGGCGGGGATCGCTTTCGTGTCTTTATTGCCGATCAAGCTATCTCCCTCCCGTACGCTGCCGAAATTAAGTATCAGCTATAATATGCCCTCCAACTCAGCGAGGGTTATCGAGATGGAGGTAACCTCCCGGTTGGAAGCGATGCTTGCCCGTATCAAAGGAATCAAAGAGATCTCCTCGACCTCGGGAAACGGATGGGGAAGGATTACCTTAGAACTAGATAAACATACGAATATAG
Organism: Parabacteroides sp. AF27-14; assembly: GCF_003635425.1. Lineage (NCBI taxonomy): Bacteria > Pseudomonadati > Bacteroidota > Bacteroidia > Bacteroidales > Tannerellaceae > Parabacteroides > Parabacteroides sp. AF27-14. The sequence goes on along the minus strand of NZ_QTLZ01000013.1, from coordinate 77,434 downwards.
ACGCCGCACGTTTCGAGGCATCAACCATTGTTAGGCAGACGTGGCCGGACCTTCCGGAGGAATTAAGTTATCCGATTTTAGAGATGAGCCGTCCGGACGACAAGGAATCACGCCCGTTCATGAGTTATACCTTGAACGCTTCCGCTACCCCGATATTCATCCAGCGATTCGCCGAGGATCAGATAAAGCCCCGGCTTAGCAGCGTGCAAGGTATTTATCGTATCGATGTTAGCGGGGCAACCCCTATGGAATGGCGCTTGGAATACGATAGCCGCCAGCTACGAGATCTGGGGATCACGATAGAGGATATCCAATCGGCGATCAGCCAATATTACAAAAAAGAGTTCCTTGGAACCGCCAATATGGGACAAGGAGATATCGGCAAGGAATGGATTCGTCTGGCGTTAATGCCGGAAAAGATCACGAATGGGTTCGAACCATCGCATATCACCGTCGCAAACAAAGATGGTAGCTTAATCCGGCTGGATCAATTGATAAAGGTAACCCGGCAAGAAGAGGCCCCGCAAAGTTACTACCGGATCAATGGCTTAAACTCTATTTACCTGTCTATCCGTGCAGAAGAGACTGCCAACCAGTTGCAATTAGCCAAGAAAGTGAAGGAAGAAATGGAACATATCCGCACCTTGCTTCCTCCCGGTTACGAGATCCATACCAGTTACGACGCTACCGAATTTATCCAAGAAGAATTGGATAAAATCTACGTCCGTACAGGCTTGACCATCTTGATCCTCTTGCTCTTCGTTCTGCTGATTACCCGGAATGTACGTTATCTGTTCTTGATCATCATCAGTTTAAGTATCAACCTGTGTATAGCCGTTATCCTTTATTATTTATTAGGGTTGGAGATGCAATTGTACTCGCTGGCGGGTATCACTATCTCTCTCAGCTTGGTGATCGATAATACGATCGTGATGACTGATCACATCCGGCACCATCATGACCGGAAAGCTTTCTTGTCTATTCTGGCGGCAACTTTGACGACTATGGGTGCCCTCGTGATTATCTTCTTCTTGGATGAGAAGATACGGTTGAATTTACAAGATTTCGCCGCTGTCGTGATCATTAATCTGGCCGTATCTTTGTTCATCGCGTTATTCTTGGTTCCGGCATTGATCGATAAGATGAATTTGCACCCGAAGAAAGCCGCTTCTTCTTCCCCAAAAGCTCGGAGTCATTGGAAACAACATCCGGTGGTCCGTCCGATACGGTCGTTCATACACCGTTTCCCAGTCTATTTCTCTCATTATTACCGGACGCAGATCCGTTTCCTTTGCAATTGGAAAAAGCTGGCTTGCCTTATTCTAGTACTGGCTTTCGGACTACCGATCTTTTTATTGCCGGAGAAGATCGAGCCGGAAGAGAAGGATCTATCCGCAAGGGACTCTTTGTGGATCGCCCGCTACAATGAATTCGCAGCGAAAGATATTTGGAAGGAAACGATAAAACCTATCGTCGATAAGAGTTTGGGAGGAACCTTGCGGCTATTTGTCCAAAAGGTATACGAGGGAAGTTATTTTACCCGGAATGAAGAAACGGTATTAAGTATCAGCGCTTCCATGCCAAACGGTACGACCCTTGATCAAATGAACCACTTGATCAACCGAATGGAGGCTTACTTGAGTACCTATAAGGAAATACGGCAGTTCCAGACCAGTATCTATAACGCACGTCAAGCCAGTATCAACGTCTATTTCACCCGTGAGAACGAGCGAAGTGGTTTCCCCTACACCTTGAAAAGCAGGGTGATTAGCAAAGCGTTGGAATTAGGTGGTGGCAGTTGGGGCGTATGGGGACTTATGGACCAAGGTTTCAGCAATGATGTCCGTGAGAACGCAGGTTCTTTCCGGATCGAGATGTACGGATATAATTATGACGAGCTATACGAATGGGCGGAGAAACTGCGGGAGAAATTGCTTACGTATCGCCGTATCAAGGAAGTATTGATCAATTCCGAGTTTTCTTGGTGGAAGGATGATTATCAGGAATTCTACTTCAACTTGAATAAATCCCGTATGGCGCAAGCGGATATATTGCCTATCGATTTATTCGCGTCTATCCGGCCTGTTTTCGGTAAAGATATCTACGCAGGTACCATCGTCGTTGATAACGAGACGGAAAAGCTAAAACTTTCTTCCCGCCAATCAAAGGAGTTCGATATATGGAGTATGCAATATGTACCTCAAACCATCCGTGATAAATCCTATAAGTTGTCCGAACTCGCTATCGTCGAGAAAAGCCAAACCCCTCAACAGATAGCGAAAGTAAACCAGCAATACAGGCTCTGCCTGCAATATGAATATATCGGAGCTTCCTCACAAGGCGAGAAGATACAGAAAAGGGAACTTAGAGAGTTTAACAAGATCCTGCCTATGGGATATACGGCTAAAGCGGAAAAGAACTATTGGTCATGGGATCAGAAAGATAATAAACAATATGCGTTATTATTCTTGATCATCGTTATTATTTTCTTTACGACCAGTATCTTGTTTAATTCCTTGAAACAACCGCTGGCGGTCATTTTTGTCATACCGATCTCTTATATCGGGGTATTCCTGACCTTCTATTGGTTCAAGCTAAACTTCGACCAAGGAGGATTCGCCTCCTTCGTTTTATTATGCGGTATCACGGTAAACGCCAGTATCTATATCTTAAACGAATATAACCAAATTCGGGAACGGATACCCGCTATTTCCCCAATCCGTGCTTATCTAAAGGCATGGAACGCCAAGATCACGCCGATTTTCCTAACCGTTATATCGACCATACTCGGATTTATCCCGTTCATGCTAGGCACCGATAAAGAAGCCTTTTGGTTCCCGCTCGCCGCCGGAACGATAGGCGGCCTTATCATGTCTATCCTAGGCATCTTCTTTTATTTACCGATATTTACGCTGAAAAAAGAACGGCATTAAACAGGAATACGTATCTTTAACGGATAAATCGTTAATCAAATTCATTAAACTTATGAGACACATAAATTATTTAGTATTGCTTCTGGTAGCTTGCTGCGTAGGTGCTTGCAGTTCCCCGAAAAATGATACGAAAGATGCTTATCCGATGTTCTGGACTTGGTTGGATTACCAGCCCGGAATGAATTTCGACTCCATCTGCACGATCATGAATGAGGCGGGGATAGACGGTGTCATGCTAAACGCCCCTACTCCGGATGATTATCGGGCCGCTATTCCCATCGCCCAGAAACATGGGATAGAGGTCTACGCTTGGTTATGGACGATGAATCTGGAACATGACCGAGACGCTATCTTAAAAGAACATCCCGAATGGTTCAGCGTAAACCGTAACGGACAAAGCTTGGCCGATACGACCGCTTACGTGGATTACTACAAATTTATGTGCCCTGCCTTACCCGAGGTACGGGAGTTTATCAAGAAGAAAATAGAGGCTTACTGCGAGGTAGAGGGTTTGAACGGTATCGCTATCGATTACCACCGTTTCGTGGACGTTATCCTGCCGACTACCCTTTGGCCGAAATACGGTATCGTGCAAGATCAAGAATATCCGCAATGGGATTTTGGCTATCACCCGGCTATGATCGAGAAGTTCAAGGCCGCTTACGGATATGATCCAAGAGAACAGGAAGATCCCTCGCAAGACGAGAAATGGCTTCAATTCCGTTGTGACCAGATTACCGAGGTTGCCAATATGATCGCCGACGTGGTTCACTCCTATGGAAAGAAAATGGCAGCCTCTCCTTTCCCAACCCCCAAGATGGCGTCCAAAATGGTTCGTCAAGACTGGGGTAAATGGAATCTGGACATTGTCTTCCCCATGGTATACCATAACTTCTACACGGAAGATATTAGTTTTATCTCAGACTGTATGATAGAGGATGTTCGGGATAAGAACCCGAAAACTACGCTTTACTGCGGCTTAATGGTTTCAGACGATATGCAAGCCAGCATGGACGCCGCGCTAAATCATGGGGCGGAAGGAATCTCTATCTTTACCGTATCCGCTTTACGCACTCCGGAAAGCCGTGCGATGTTCAAGGCTTATGCGGATAGTGTTCGTGCGGTTCGTGCCGAGAACAATGGGGTGAATCCGGCTTTATCCAAGAGTACCAAAGTAACGAATCCTTTCGAGAACATGGATATCTTGAACATGATAAACGCAAAGATCAAGGAGCTCGCCAACGTGCCTATTCCGAATATCGCCGATTATAAATTGGTGAACGAAAAAGGTGCCACGAAATACTACGAGGTCAAAGAGCTAAACACAGGAAAAACATTCTGCGTAGACTTTTACTTCTACGGAGGTATTCTTTCCGGATGGAATGTTACGGTTAAATAAGTACTTGATAATAGCTATTTTTACGCGGCCTACCTCGTAAATTCATGAGGTAGGCCGCACGCGTAAACACCCCTATTCCAGAACGCCGAAACAAACAATCACCTTTAACAAGAATACTTAATAAAGCCCGACGAGACGGCCTATTGGCAGATCATCAGCCCGAGACACCTCGCCTCATTGAAGGGAACTTGCCCTTATTACCGTCCGAACAAGAAAGTACGCTATGCCGCGGGATTCGTAAGCCTATTGGAGAGCTTGCCGCACAAACAGATGCTCTCCGTTATCCCGGGACTCATGAGGCACTTCAGCCGGCGTACTTACTACCGTGTCCGCAAGGGAGAAAGGCCGCTCTCACCCTCCGAGCAACAGGTCGTATTGAATGCGCTCAAACGCTGTGGGGTAAAAGAGCCAAAAGGTTTCGACGCTTATTTCTAGGAGTACGACTGGTAAACCAAGGAAGAGAGGCTTGTGCCACTACCCATGTTACGAACGTGCCAATAGCATGGCACATCATTGGCACCACAAAGTACTATTAATAAAGCAATTGGATTGATATCACGGAGTCACCTCCCAGCATTTCCATCCTTTGTTGGCACAGATATATACAATGTAGGAACGGACATGGTAGTACGGGAACTTCTCCTTGGTATCCTTGGCGTAGGCGAGTACTTGCGCCACGTCCTCGGGACGGGGATCGCTGAGCGCCAGCATGCGCTCCGCCTCCTTCGCCTTGAAATACTTGAATTCCACCAACCGGTCATCCTTGTAATAGTCCGTACCGGGGATACCGGTCATCTCGAAATCCGAACGGCCCGCCGAATTGTTCTGCTCGATGGCGAACGTATAGTAGCTGCTCAGGTAACGGGAACAAAGCTCGAAGAAGGAGCAACGGATGAAATTCTCGTTGATCTTGTCGAACACCTGCGCCGGGAACTGCCCGAGGTATTGCTCGAAGTAGTTTTGTACCAGCGGCTCGAAACGACGCTCTTCCGTGAAACGCTCGTAAGTAGGCACATAGCGTTGGGCGTTTCCCTCTATATGATTCATCTCGTTGTAATAGTCCATGTAGATGCTGCGCATCGTAAGGTTGGGTAGCACCATGCGGTAATTATTCCGCAGCGTGGTCATACCCAGATAAAAGAGGCTGACCGGATAGAAGTTCTTGTCGAAGAATTTCCTCTTGTTGAACTTGCTCGACAGGTCGGAAACGTTATAGGATAACTCGTCATCAATCACCAACGCATCCAGCATCTCCTTGGAGTTCTCTTGCGAGAGGGTCAAGCGACGAATCCAACCGATATCCGTACGCAGGTTCTCATCCACCAGCTCACTCGGGATCATACCATCCATCGTGGCGAAGTTCTTAAAGAAATAGGTCAAGATCGTGGAATTGAATAAAGGCTCCGCACCGGGACGGAAGCGATAGCCGTCATAGTTGTTCACGATCAGTTGCCAAAGTTCCTCAAAAGAGTCCTGCCCCGTGCCATACTTCTTCAACACGTATCCCAGATAAGCGCTCGCTTCCTCATACGTAAAACCAAGCATATCCAGAAACCTCGGATGCAAGGTCAAGATCTCCGCTATATTATACCCGCTGGTCAAATCATCCATCGTGACGGGAAGAACTCCCGCACAAAAGCAAGTACGCACACTCCCCTCGCCGATACCTTTCTTTATGACTTTGAAAAAGGTACGCAAGAAACTGTCCCTCGTGGTCACTTGCTCGTACAGCGGATCTTTATAGGCCGTCAGCAGTTGATTCGTGAAATTATCGTACTCATCGACCAATATATAAACCTTAGGGAGGCCGTGCTCGCGAACGTATCCCAAGACCTCCTCAAGCATCTGGGAAGCATCATCACGGCTAGAGAATTGAAAATCCTTGAACACGTCACGGTTATGCGTCACCATAATTTCCACCGGAGAACAGTTCAAGCGATTGAAGTTACGCTCCAGCCCCTCCATATCATCAGCCATAACCATGGCTGAGAAATCATAGCGCACGATCATATAACGATTATGCTCCTCCGTCGGGTGCTCCCCGATCCAAGTCCCGCCGAACAGTTCCTCGAACCGGTCGGCCTTGGTACGGTCGTAGTAACAAGCCAAGGTAGAGATAAACAGGCTTTTCCCGAAACGACGGGGACGCAAGAAGACTGGAGCCTTATAGTCTTCCAAGCCCGGAATGAAATCGGTCTTGTCCACATAGTAGAAATCGCGTTCCCGCATCTCTACAAAATCCGCTACCGCATAAGGAATCGTTATTCGTGCCATAAGCTTTCTTTTTTCTGATACAATACTACAAATTTAAGAAAATAACTTGTTCTTTCAAACAAAAGCCCTATCTTTGCCGAAATTTTGAAGAGAGAGCAGATGACAAACAAGACACATAAGGATAATCCGAAGTTCTATTCCGGTTATATGTCGGAGGTTGAGGCTCTTTTCTCTATTTTACGGGATTATAATTTGGTTATATAAGATGCGTTGGTTACTTTTACTAACGCATTTTTTTTGTGTCCATCGGTCCGGTGATATAATATAAAGGTATAATATTCTAAAATCATTATAATAAACAAAACAACCCAAATTACTATGTCGAAAAGTGATATCAAAAAGGTGATTGTTCTGGGCTCGGGTGCCCTGAAGATCGGACAGGCCGGGGAGTTTGACTACTCTGGTTCGCAAGCGTTAAAGGCTCTGAAAGAAGAAGGGATCAGTACCGTATTGCTAAATCCGAATATCGCGACTATCCAAACATCCGAGGGAGTAGCCGATAAGGTATATTTCTTGCCTATCACTCCTTACTTCGTGGAGGAAGTTATCAAAAAAGAACAACCGGACGGAATCCTATTGGCGTTTGGCGGGCAGACCGCTTTGAACTGCGGTACTCAACTTTACACCAGCGGTACGTTGGCTAAATATGGCGTGAAAGTATTGGGTACATCCGTTGAGGCTATCATGTACACCGAGGACCGTGACCTATTTGTTAAGAAACTGAACGAGATAGAAGTGAAGACCCCGATCAGCCAAGCCGTAGAAAGCATGGACGACGCCGTGGCTGCCGCTTATAAGATCGGTTTCCCCGTAATGATCCGTTCCGCTTACGCATTAGGTGGTATGGGCAGTGGTATCTGCAAGGACGAGGCCGAGCTTCGCACCTTGGCGGAAAGCGCTTTCGCTTACTCATCCCAGATCTTGGTCGAGGAATCTTTGAAGGGTTGGAAAGAGATCGAGTTCGAGGTGATCCGCGACAAGAACGACCATTGCTTCACGGTAGTGAGCATGGAGAACGTAGACCCGCTAGGCGTACACACCGGCGAGAGTATCGTAGTAGCTCCGACTTGCTCCTTGACCGAGAAAGAATTAGATTTATTGAAAGAACTTTCTACCAAGACGATCCGCCACTTAGGTATCGTGGGTGAATGTAATATCCAATACGCTTTCAACTCCGAGACTTGCGATTACCGTGTGATCGAGGTGAACGCTCGCTTGAGCCGTTCTTCCGCCTTGGCATCCAAGGCCAGCGGTTATCCATTGGCTTTCGTCGCCGCTAAGTTGGCGTTGGGCTACGGATTGGACGAGATCGGCGAGATGGGTACTCCGAACTCCGCGTACAAAGCGCCGGAGGTAGATTATATGATCGTGAAGATCCCGCGTTGGGACTTGACGAAGTTCGTGGGTGTCAGCCGCCAGATCGGTTCCAGCATGAAATCCGTCGGCGAGATCATGTCGATCGGTAAGAGCTTCGAGGAAATCATGCAGAAGGGGCTTCGTATGATCGGACAAGGAATGCATGGTTTCGTAGGTAACAACGATATCCATTTCGATAACTTGGACGAGGAGTTGGCGAACCCTACCGACTTGCGTATCTTCGCCGTGGCACAAGCCTTGGAACAGGGATATAGCGTAGACAAGATCCATGAGTTGTCAAAGATCACACGCTGGTTCTTGGAGGGCTTGAAGAATATCGTGGATTACGCCAACGTATTGAAAGGTTACAACAAGATCGAGGATCTTCCGGAGGATGTATTGAAAGAGGCGAAACGCCTTGGTTTCTCGGACTTCCAGATCGCTCGTTACGTAGAGAGCCCGGAAGGCAATATGGAGAAAGAGAATATCCGCGTACGCAACTTGCGTAAGAAAATGGGCATTCTCCCTACCGTGAAACGTATCAACACGATCGCTTCCGAACATCCGGAATTGACCAACTATCTATATATGACTTACGACGGTACGCCGCACGATATCACCTACTACCCGAATGAGAAGAGCGTGATTATCTTGGGGTCCGGAGCTTACCGTATCGGCTCGTCCGTTGAGTTCGACTGGTGTTCGGTGAATGCCGCCCAGACCGCTCGTAAGCTAGGTTATAAATCGATCATGATCAACTATAACCCGGAGACCGTATCTACCGACTACGATATGTGCGACCGTCTTTACTTCGACGAGCTTTCATTCGAGCGCGTGCTAGACGTGATCGATCTGGAATTGCCGAAGGGCGTGATCGTCTCCGTAGGTGGACAGATCCCGAACAACTTGGCGATGAAACTCTACCGCCAGAATGTTCCGGTATTGGGTACTTCCCCGCTATCAATCGACCGTGCCGAGAACCGTCATAAATTCTCCGCGATGTTGGATTCGCTAGGTATCGACCAACCTCGTTGGGCAGAGCTTACCAGCATGGAAGAGATCGACGCGTTTATCGAGAAAGTAGGTTTCCCGATCTTGATCCGTCCGTCTTACGTATTGTCCGGTGCGGCGATGAACGTTTGCCATACGAAAGAGCAGATGATCGAGTTCTTGGATTTGGCCGCTAAGGTTTCCAAGGAATATCCGGTGGTCGTATCCGAGTTTATGCAAGGAACGAAAGAGATCGAGTTCGACGCTGTCGCTATGAATGGCGAGGTGGTTGAGTACGCGATCTCCGAGCATATCGAGTTCGCCGGTGTTCACTCCGGTGACGCTACCTTGGTGTTCCCGGCTCAGAAGATTTACTTCGAGACAGCCCGTCGTATCAAGAAAGTAAGCAAGATGATCGCGAAGGAGTTAAACATCAGCGGTCCGTTCAATATCCAGTTCTTGGCGAAGAATAACTTCGTGAAAGTAATCGAATGTAACTTACGTGCCTCACGTAGTTTCCCGTTTGTATCTAAAGTATTGAAACGCAACTTTATCGAGACGGCTACCCGCATCATGCTGGACGCTCCGTATACGAAACCGGATAAGAGCGCGTTCGATATCGACTGGATCGGTATCAAGGCTTCCCAGTTCTCATTCGCCCGTTTGCACAAGGCAGACCCCGTATTAGGTGTGGACATGAGCTCCACCGGCGAGGTAGGTTGTATCGGCGACGATTTCAACGAGGCTTTGCTTTCCGCCATGATCGCCGTAGGCAACAGTATTCCTAAGAAGAACATTTTAGTTTCTTCCGGCGCAGCTAAGAGCAAGGTCGATTTATTGGAGCCTTGCCGGATGCTGGATGCCAAGGGTTACACGATCTATGGTACGCACGGAACCGCCAAGTTCCTGAACGATAATGGAATCAAGGCAACCGCCGTTTGCTGGCCGGATGAGGAAGGTGATTTGAACATCATGGATATGTTCAGCAATCACGCTTTCGAATTGGTAGTAAATATCCCGAAAGATCATAGCAAACGTGAGTTGACCAATGGCTATAAGATCCGCCGTGCGGCGATCGATCATAACATTCCATTGATCACGAACGCCCGTCTGGCCAGCGCCTTTATCGACGCTTTCTGCAATATGAACGTAGAAGATATTCAGATTAAGAGCTGGCAGGAGTACAAATAATCAAAATTTGATTATATTTGCATGCGTGTAATAGAAAGAGACAAGGCTTTATGCCTTGTCTCTATAGTTTAAAGACCATGTACAGACGGCTACCTTTTATCATATTATTATCTATACTGGCGGTTTTCGCCTTGCGTGCGTCTGTGGTCGCTCCCTCTATCCTCGTACAAAATTATTCCGTAGACGATTACAAGGCTAGTTGCCAAAATTGGGATTTAGCGGTTTCCTATCATGGCATCTTATATGTAGCTAATAATTCCGGTCTGGTTACTTTTGACGGGAATACATGGAACACATATCCATTACCGGATAAAACCCCTATTTATAAAGTATCTTTCCAGAACGATTCTATCTATACCCAAGGCAAATCATCGTTAGGCTATTGGCTATACGACAAACTCGGGAATCTGGAATACCATCCGATCGATACGCTCCCGTCATATATAAATTTCGATGATCCCGAGACGAATTACACGATCCCGAAAGAAATCGAGGAGAAGCACCCAACTTCCTTCGCTAGCGCCGGAGGTCTCAATTTCACGGGAACATCTACGTCCGGTATTTATATCACCAACGACGAAGGGGAGATCTTTCAACATCTCAACATCAATAATCAGTTACAAGATAATATCGTACGCTCCATCTGCGTACAGGATAATAATTTAATCTGGGTCGCCTTGGATAATGGTATCTCCCAAATAGATATCAATCCTCCCATCGCCATGTTAGGTAAAAGAAGCCAGATCGGAAAGTTGGAAGACGCTGTAAAAGAGGATAACCGCCTCTATATCCGGACCAATGTCGGCTACTTCAGCCGGAGCCTGATGTTTGGTGATAAGTTTACCCCGATATCCGATGAGATCGGACGTTCATATATCCATCCGGATACGACCGATAATCATTTATCGGTAAGCTCTTTATTTAAGAATAAAGACGTATTGAGCGTATTCGCCAACGCAGAAAGTATTTACCCGGTTCCAGACAATTTGTATTGGCTCACGATCCAGAATGAGGCCGGACTCTTCCATCGGGAAAACGGTACAGGAACTTTAAAATGCCGGATCCTATTCGATAATTACGATCTGAATCTGGTAACCAATGGCAAACGGATCATCCCCTTGAATGATTCTCTTGATTTGGTATCTGCCATGCAAGGAACCCTATTAATCAACACTCGTCAATTAATAGAGGGAAGCCTAGGAGGATTGACGATGCCACGGTTTATGCGCATCGAGTATCAAGATCAAGAAGGTACACATTATTTATATCCGGACACGCAAAGAATCGACCTGCCCCATAACTTCCAAGAACTCTCGCTATACATCGGAACAACGGTATTCACCCCTAATCACCAAATCAGTTATAAGCTGGAAGGGGTATCCGCCGATTGGTCTTCTTGGCAGAAAGACGGCAAAATTACCTTCTTACAACTTCCGGAAGGAACTTATGAGCTAAGGGTACGTAAATATGTAACCCGTGGGCCGTTTCCCGAGATCACGATGCAAATCACGGTGCGCCCTCCTTGGTATAATACCGTATGGGCCTATTTGATCTACGTCGCTTTGATATGGTTCGCCATTCAAGAAGGACTTCGGTACCATTTAAGGAATTTGCGGAAAAAAGAACAAGAAAAGCTGGAGGCAGAGCGACAAGCCGAACTGCAAAGGCTTCAACAAATGAAAAGCGAGATGCTGGAAACGGAGTTGCAAAACAAAAACAATGAGCTTACTCTCCAGACAACAGCTTTGGTAAAAAGAAACGAGGCAATCCAAGCTTTGTTGGAAGAACTGGATAAGCAGAAAGAGACATTGGGTGACCGATACCCCAATAAGTTATATACCCGTTTACGTTCCTTGATCGAATCTACCTTGAACGATCAAGCGGATTGGGTGCAGTTCGAGACCTATTTCAATAGCGCCCACCAGAATTTCATGGATCGTTTACGCCAGCAATACGCAGATATAACGGCAGGCGATTTGCGTATTTGTTGCTTACTCCGCATGAACCTTTCCACGAAGGAGATCGCATCGTTAATGAATGTATCCGTACGGGCTATCGAGCTAAGAAGATACCGCTTAAGAAAGCGATTAGCCCTTGATGGGGATACGAATCTTGTCGATTTCTTAATGAACTACTAAAAATATTTTCTAGAATATGCTTAATATATAATATTCTACATAACAGCATATTAAACGCACATAGAAAGAGATTGAGAAAGTCTTGTAGTAGTCTTATCCAATAAAAAAATCATTTGCGCAAGTCGTGTAGTAGTCATTTTCATGGCTACCGTAATTTATTATGTTTCCTTTGCCGGCGAATAAAATCTTAAATTCTTTCGACATGATGAAACACGAACTGGAGAAACAATTAGATGCGCTAGAAAAGAAAGGTGTCGACAGACGACATTTCTTTAAGTTATTAGCGGCGACAGGACTGATCGCGGGAGTTAATACCGGAAAAGCAAACGCTTTTTCAAGCAGCGCAAAAGGTAAAATCGTTATTATCGGTGGAGGAGCCGCTGGTATCAGTATGGCTGCCCGATTAAAACATTGGCTTGATGAACCGGATATCACCCTGATTGACCCCAGCGATCGTCAGTTTTATCAACCGGGATTCACTCTGATCGCCTCAGGTGTGTACCAACCGGAAGATGTTTGGAAGAAGCAAGAGGATTGTATGCCTAGCGGTATAAAATGGATAAAGGACTCGGTCGCCGCGGTTGATCCCGTATGGAATCAAGTAACGACCAAAAGTAACGGAAAGATTCCATACGACTTTTTAGTACTGACCCCGGGATTACAATGTAACTGGGAAAAAGTAGAGGGTATTACCCACGATACCTTGGGACAAGGAAACGCAAACTCTATTTACGATTTCGAAGGAGCCCAAAAGACATGGAAAGCTCTTCAAGAATTCGCGAAAAAAGGAGGCAAAGGTATTTATACCGATACCTATACAAAACATAAATGTGGCGGCGCCCCCAAAAAGATCTGTTTATTATCCGAGCATTACGCAAGGAAACAAGGGACACGCGACAAGCTGCAATTGAATTATTTTACCGCTTCGAAGGAACTATACGATATCCCGTATTTCACACCTCGCTTGCTAGAAATATATAATGAACGTAACATACCTATTAACTTGAATGTACGTGTAAAAGGTGTAGACACATCCGCGAAGCAAGTACATTTTGAGAAGATAGAGACAAAAGGCGAAGAAAAGATCGTAACGCCGTTCGTAGAGGATTACGATTTCTTACACTTCACCCCGCCTATGTCCGCTCCCGATTTCGTTCGTGATGCCGGATTAGGTTGGACAGAAGGTAAATTGGCCGCGGACGCATGGGTAATGGTCGATAAAGAGACCTTGGTACATAAGAAATACCAGAACATCGTTTCTCTGGGTGATGTAGCCGGTATCCCGACCAGTAAAACATCTGCCGCTATCCGTAAGCAAGTACCTATCGCCGCCAAGAACCTGATCGCGCTCATGGAAGGCAAAGAGCCGACCGAGAAATACAACGGTTATGCCGCTTGCCCGATCGTCACGGATTACGGCCATGTGTTGCTTTGTGAGTTTGACTACGAAAAGAAACCCGACATTTCATTCCCATTCTCGATGATCGATACATCAAAAGAGCAATGGCTTGCTTGGATCTTAAAGGTATATATTTTAAAACCGATGTATTTCAACGGAATGCTTAACGGTTACGCATAATATGAATAAAGAATCTATGAAATAAAACTCCCTATAATTTCGAATGCCAAACTACAAAGCCCCGGGTTTCAGTTGTACGAAACCGGGGTTTTTGATTTTTAACGAGTAGCCTTTTCCACTAAATAGACGATCGATTTATAGGATATCCCACTATTCATCGTCAAACCGATCTCGCACGTACGGCTATTGCTATATCCTTCCGTCGCCCCATGCAAGTTCGGTTTCAAGTAATGAAGACCGGAAGCGTTTAGTTCCGGATAGAAGAAACCACGATCGCCCGCCCAACCGCAACAAGTAACTTGAGCGGGAGAGACCACCCGGTTCGCACATAAGCCCGCCAGTTCCACCAGCTTGTCTTGTACTCCCATCTTCGTTGTACTACAAGTAGAGTGTACCGCTACCGTAACCGGCAACTTAGTAAAGTTCAGACGATCACGCATAAAGTCATAGATAAACTCCACAGGTTCATATAATCGTAAACGTTTATCCAAGGTTTCCCTCATATGCAGCAAGCAAGGGCTCATGTCACACAAAATAGGCAAGCGGCCGTTATCGCTCGCTCGTAAAAGAGCCTCATTCAATTCCTTTGCCTTCTGCGCCGCTTGCTTCCGGAACCCTTTACTGCTAAAAGCCATGCCGCAACAAAGCTTACTTAGATTCTCAGGATAACGAATCGTAAAGTCCGCTCTTGTCAATAAAGCGATTGTTTGTTCCGTTACACTTACAAAATCCACATCTTCATAATCAGCTGAAGCTCCCATCGTGCGGGTAATACAAGACGGGAAATAAACCATTTCCATCCCATTCTCTACACCCGTCAGTTCCTTGAACTTTGACGCGCCAGAAGGTGTATGCCGAGTCCAAAGCGGGAATTTATGAGCGGAAGCCCTAAACAAGAAAGAGGTAAATCTCTCGAATGCGTTATATCCCACCAGCTTTGAAAACACATGGGGCAGCTTAAGCAAAGGACGAAGCATACCCGTTACGGTTCCCATATTCCCGGCGATGCCCGAAGCGATAGCATTCGCCAAGGCACCATTCTCTTTCCACCGTAACTCTTTGATCAATAAACCGGTATTAATGCCAACCGGACATGCCGTAGCACATAGGCCATCGGTAGCGCAGGTAGCGTTACCTTTATAGTTAAAGGCTTTCTTGAGTTCTTTATATCGCTTAGAGTTTGTTTCCCCCTGTTCCGCCAAAGCCGATAATTCCCTATAGATCACGATACGTTGCCGGGGTGTCAATGTCACATGCCTTGACGGACATTGTATCTCACAAAAACCACACTCGATGCATTTATCGATCAGCTCATTCGCCAACGGTATTTGCTTTAAGTTCTTTATAAACACATCCGGGTCCCGATTTAAAAGGACACCCGGATTTAATATATTTTCCGGGTCAAAGAGCCTTTTGATCTTCCACATCAACTCATAAATCTCCTCACCCCATTCATCTTTAACAAATGGAGCCATATTTCGTCCCGTGCCATGCTCCGCTTTCAAGCTACCGTCGTAGTAAAGTACCACATCTACAAGGCTACGCATAAAAGAAGCGTAATGATCGATACCTTCCTGTGCGTTTATATCCGGAAAAATCGTGAAATGAACGTTTCCATCCAATAAATGTCCCCACATCACCGCATTTCCGTATCCATAATCCGACAAGACCCCACGCACTTGTTCCAAAGCCTCTCCTAAAACCTCTTCCCGGAAAGCGATATCTTCAATAATAGATACCGTACCCCGTGGCCGTCTTCCCGCAGCGGAAGTAAATAAACCGTTTCGTACCCGCCAATAAGTAGCGTAAAGCTTCGGATCGGTCGTAAATGATACCGGATATAAGGTCTGTATATCTGCTAGCCGCTCCTCTATATCCCGGAATTGGATTTGAAGTTCTTCTTCCGAATTAGAAGACGTGTCGATCAGCAACGCTACCGCATCCTCGGGTAAAGAATGTAATATCTCCGGCATCCCCGGTTCATCCTCTACCGCATGTAAGGCGTTTCTATCCATCAACTCGGCGGCGGACACTTTGCATTGGCGTAACGGGGCTATGGCTCTGCACGCCTCCATCAAAGAGGGGAAATAAATCAAGGCGGAAGCTTTTAAAGCCTCATCGGGGACTGTCTCGAAAGTAACCGAAGAAATAAACCCTAAGGTTCCTTCCGAGCCAACCATTAAATGCATGAGTATATCGTATGGATCGGTATAATCCAAGAAAGAGTTCATTCCATAACCGCATGTATTCTTCAACTCATATTTAGATAGAATCCGGTCTTCCATGTCTGGATTCAACAAGATCTCCAAACGGAAATTCATCAACTTCTCCAATAAGCCTATATGCGTTTGCATGAAATCCCTGCGACTCGCTAACGAAGAAGTATCCAAAAAGGCTCCATCCGCAAAGATAATCTCCATATCCCGGACCGTATTATAGGAGTTATGGATAATACCATAGCTAGAACCACTCGAGTTATTCGCTACGATCCCGCCGATACGTGCGGATTTGATGGAGGCAGGGCTAGGCCCTAGCTTACGGCCATAAGGTTTCAACCAGCGGTTCGCCTCTTCTCCAGTTATACCACAAGGGAATTTAGCCAAACTCCCATCTCCTGAAATCTTAACCTTTCCATAGTCAGGACTGATTTCCATCAATACAGAATCTGTAATAGTCTGGCCGGATAAAGAGGTCCCCCCAGCTTTAAAGGTTACAGATTTACCAGTCTTCTCACATTCAGCAAGAACACGTTTTACATCTTGCTCACGACTCACGATTTCAACTCGTTTGGGATTCAACCTGTAAATCCCGGCATCTGTTCCCTTCGCTAATGTAGTTAAAGCATCAGCATATACCTTTTTTATCTTCATAGTCTAATACCTTTATTTGTCTAGAAACGACATTTCAACAAAGATATGAAACCTTTAAGACAATCAGGGCATTTCTCTAAAATAACGGGGAGAATACCCGAATACTAGCTCCGGATGGAAAATCCAGATTAAATCTTTCAATAAATATTCCGGATGTATAGGGAATTCCTCGTAATAAGGAACTGCACCTGTATTACAGGTATAAATCCGTTTTTTTTTAAAAGCGTCGAAATTCTCGTAAGGAGTATATTCGGAGCGTAAATCGTTATAGGTCATCTCAGAAGACTGATTATATTTAACAAGCCAAATATCCGCATGGATCGCTTTATCAAACACGGTCTCAAACGCTAAGGGGGTACTTCCGGCACCCGGTAAATCCTTAAACATATAATCAGCTCCGGCGTCCTCGATAAGATGAGCCATATAACTATCTCCGGATGGTACATACCACGAAGAGCCGAACTTTTTCTCCGACAAAACAGTAGGACGATTATCTATATTTGCGGTTAAGTCCTTTAGAGACAAATAGGCTTGCTCTGTTTCTTTAAATATAGAATCGGCCATCCCTTCCTTTCCGAATAGCAAACCATAAAAGCGAATCCACTCCGTACGCCCCAAAGGAAATGCCTCCATATAGTCGGCTCCTTCGATAATGGGTATCCCTATCTTCTCGACAGGCCCATAACTACTGTTCTGGAATGGGGAAGCTATCACGAGTTCCGCGCCGATCTCTATCATTTTCTCTATATTCGGAGAGGTAGCCTCACCTAAATCAGCGATTCTTCCGGCCTGTATACCCTCTTGTATGGCAGGAGTATCCATATAACGAGGCTCACAAACGCCTATAACCTTATCGGTTTCGTGCAGTTGATCAATAATAGCCGCATGGACAGAAGTATAAATCACAATATCTTTTACCGGGACCTTCACGATCGTCCCTTTGGGTAATCCGCCGGGAACCGACTTTGTCCGGTCTACCAATAAATAGCGTTGAAGCAGACGGGTGCTATCCCACGGATCACGAACTTCCACCATTATATAGGTATCAAAGCGCTGAACCGTGAAACCTTGGGCATATTGAATACTATCAGAGGAAAGAGCTTCCTTGGAAGAAGTTTGCTTTCCGGATGGCGTACATGCCACCATCCAGAAAGCGAACCCTAAGAGAATCAGTAATCGCATTAGATATTATCTTTTTGAGCGAGGACTACTTTCATGGGATTTAAACCGGCCTCAAACTTCTTGAACAATTTACCGTCACCTCCGAAACAATAGATATCGCCATTATTCTTATAATCAGACTCTGCGACATAGACATTTCCACCCACGGCACTGATTGAATAAGGGGATTGTATTGAGGTTCCATCTGTAATAAAGCTCGTTCCCGCAGATTGGCTCTTTGTATCAAATGTTAAAAATGCAGGGCTAGACATTCCCCATTGCGCATAGAACAGAAATAGCTTGCCATCCTCATAGGCCATCTCCGTTGCGTTTGGACAATTCGTAAGGGAAGTAACCTCATAAGTCTCCGTATTTATCTTTTGTACCGTATTGGGTATATCCGCATAGTTACCCATAGAAACCACATATACATTTCCTTGCTCATCCGCCTGTATCCGTGTGGGATTCAATACTACATCCAACTTCTTTATCTCTGTAAAAGTAGACAGATCAACCACTGATACCGTTTTATCATACCCAACCTCGGTACTGTAATCCATACCTCCGGAGTTTGAGACAAACAATTTATTAGAAGATACCGCCAATTGTTCCGGATTCCGTCCGACCTTTACTTTCGCCTCAACCTCCAAGGATGCGGTATCCAAACGAGCGACATATCCATTATAATAGCTAATATAGACTTTTCCACCCTCTGATACCATATAACGGGGCTGCCCCTCTGTCTTGACTTGCTTAATGGATTTTGCCTTCAGATCTGTCACTTCTATCGTAGACTCTCCATATACCGCGATATACATCTTATCGCCATACACGATCATATCCTGTGCCGTATCTCCCAGCCCCCTGCCATTTTGAGCCAAGAAATAATCGGGGACAACCTCATCCTTTTCTATGTCGTACATATATAAAGAAGAGTTGTTATTTCCCATATTGCCCGAATTCAAGAAATATAAAGCCATGAAAGAACTATCCTTCACAAAATCAATAACTCTTACGGAAGCATAAACAGAAGACTCACCTTCCGCATTTGCGGCTATAACTAATAAATAGCCTATATTTACGACATCCGTAATAGCATATGAATGTGTTCCAACTTCTACCTCCGCAATTTTCATATCTTTAGCGGTTCCATCAGAGGAACCATAAATCACGTACTTTGTTACATTGTCAACAGAAGACGGAGCTGTCCAATTTAAGGTTCCGCTAACTTTTAAAGCTTCCGGATTCTCATCCGTAAAACTGACATTAGTTACAGATACATTTGGTATGTTCAGTGAAGGCTCATTGTCATCATCACAGCTGACAAACGAGAAAGACATCAATGCACACAAGGCAGAGACACAAACTAAATTCTTCTTTTTCATTACTTTACTTTTATAGTTTACTAATAGGATAAACAAATACTTAAACGCCAAGAACGGCCCGGCATGGGATAATACTGAATAACATCATAATTCACGTTCGCAAGATTTAACAATTCACCTTGCAAACGCAAACCGAAATATCGAAAACGAAAATCTCGATTTATAGAAATACTCTGTTCTATATAAGAATCAATCCTGTTCCGATCTATATTTTGCGGCAATGCATAACGATCACCAACCGCAGTCAGTATATAAGAGACATTTACCCATGGATTTTCCAAGGTTACGGAAACCGTGCCAGAATGACGAGGTGTATAAGGAATCTGATCCTTATAATTCTTAGCTTCCGGATCTGTCACATCAACCGCGTATTGAAAAGAATAAGTGGAAGCCAAAAGCAAGCTCATTCGTAAGGGCAATCGGAATTGTGTAGATAAATTTACATCTACCCCTTTAATATCCACTTCGCCCATATTCATCATCTTCCAAACATACATGGTAGGTAAAGCCACGATCTTATCTTTCACCGTATTATAATATCCATCCGCCGAAATACTGAAATGCCGCAGCCAATCCCCACAGGAAGAACTCCATGTTACCCCTACATTATATTGGGAAGTTTCTTCCGGTTTCAAATTTGTATTTCCCATACGGAGGTAATACAAGTCCGTAAATGTAGGAACCCGGAATATATCTTTGTAAGAGGCACGTATCCGCAAAGTACTTTCCGAGAATGGCCGCCAAGACAAACTTACAGCCGGGGATAAACGCCTCTTATCATCCGGTTTTTCCCCTTGCTCCACTTTATCAGTGATATATGTTCCCAATAAACTAGCGGTAGCCGTGAATCGACTGTTCTTATATTGCACCGCTAGTACTGATTGAGAGGCCATTCGCTTTGGATTAGGGCCGTTCACAAAATTATTGTCCAGCATAGAGCGAGTTAAATCCGTAGTCAACGTCGCCGATACATACTTTATAGGAGTATACAGCAAACCTACAGAGCCATAATACTCATTCTGTGTATTCAAATCGACTTGTTCGCCCGCAGCATATTTATCATTTATATCTAAATAACGAGTAAAAGCATAATTATACTTAGCCATGGCCCGTAGCGTAAATTTCTCATTAAGAACATTCTTATACCCCGATTGCACGAAAAAGTTATTATCCCATAATCGTTCAGAAGTGTTCTTGTTATATAAATTAACAGAACCGGGAAGCCCCCGCTCCGAATCAAAATAGTACGCCTTAAAGGAAAGTTCGCCTCCCCTTCCAAAATCGCCGAATAGATTACCTTCCAAATGGAAAGAATGGATATCGCTATTTCTTCGCTTCTCTCTCGTTTCCAATTCCCCATTAATTAATGTATAGGGATATTGTCCATCCGCACGCACGAAATCACCATGTAAGGATGCGCTCCAACGCTTTCCTAATTTTTGATCATAATGCAGCACAGGATTAAAAAGCCCGAAGGAACCTCCCTTAACCTTAAGATAAGTATGAAACGATTTGTCTTTAAACGTGGGCTTTCCGGTTTGTATATTCAAGGCGCCTGCCGAAGCATACACCCTTGCCGTTTGGAAAATGTCATCCGACTGCCCGATTGACAAGGAAACCATCTCCACATTATCCAACGAGAAACGGCTGATATCGACTTGCCCGCTTTGCGCGTCCGTAATCGTCACCCCATCGTAACTGACGGCGGTATGCTTCGCCCCCAAGCTACGTACCGAGACCGTTTTCAATCCTCCGATCCCCCCATAATCCTGTACCGTAACTCCCGAGAAGCGTTTCACGGCCTCGGATAGGTCTTGTACTCCCAAGCGATCGATTCCCGCCCGGTCCATAATTTGCAAAGGCGTACCTTCACGGGTGACCGACGGACGTACCTTCTCCACCACTTCCACCCCGGAAAGCTCGTGATAGGCCGTCGTATCGATCTGTTGACCGTAAGCGACACCCAAAGAGAATAACCATGCGCTAAAAACGCATAGGCATCTTATAAGATATAAATCTCGCATAGCAACATTTAGATTTACCAACGTCTTCACCCGAAACGTCGCATAACAAAATCATGGCAGGTTTTCTGGCTCGTCCACCCTCTGTCGGCTACCTTCCCGCCTATCCGATAGGCAGTGGCAACAAGATTTGCCGGGGCTCCAAGGACTTACAGCTACGGGTACAGCTCCGGACTCGCACCGGATTCCCTTTTACTGATTATTATCGGAATCGATAACATCTACACCTTGATTGGCCGCAAAGATACATGTTTACTTTTTGATTAGCAACAAAAAAGCCCCCCGGCGAATCACTTCGGCGGAAGGCTAGGGAGTTTACACTTTTCTAAACATTACTAACAACAAAATATTTATTCTATGTATAAAAGAATAATATCATTAACTGTGCGGTCAACACACGCAAAAACATGGTCAATGGATAAACCGTCGCATATCCAACCGCCGGCGCATCATTTCCTGCCGCCATATTGGAATAGGCTAACGCAGGAGGATCGGTCGTACTTCCCGCAATCAATCCCATCAACGTAAAATAATTCAGTTTATAAAAATACCTTCCCACACAACCGATAATCAGTAGAGGCAATAACGTTATTATAAAACCATAACCGATCCAAGCTACACCACCCTTATTGACTATCGTATCGACAAAACCTTCACCCGCACTCAATCCCACGCAGGCGAGAAACAACGTGATTCCTAATTCCCTCAATAGTAAATTAGAACTTTGCGTGGTATAAGTAACCAATTTATAACGATAACCGAACCGGCTTATCAATATCGCAACGATCAACGGACCTCCCGCTAATCCTAATTTCACCGGTTGAGGAATACCCGGAAAACTAATAGGAAGACTTCCCACGATAATACCCAAAACTATACCAACAAAAATAGTCACCAAATTAGGTTCATTCAAGCGTTTCATTGAATTACCCAGCGTCTCGGCAACTTTCTCCACCGCCAATTCACTACCGACCACTGTCACCCGGTCGCCTATTTGCAAGACCAGATTAGGAGTAGCTACCAACTCCAGCCCCGCACGATTGATCCGAGTCACGTTAATTCCATGTAAACGGCGTAACTGCAAAGCCCCTAATTGCTTACCGTTGATTTCAGACCGGGTAACCAAAATACGCCGGCTGATAAACTGGCTTTCCGCCGGAATCCATTGCTTACGATCCATCTGTATTTCTTGACCGATAAAAGTCTTTATCGCCTCCACGTCATGCTCTGCGGTAATAACAAAAATCTTATCATCCCCATTCAATACCGTGTTCCCCGCCACGATCTCTATCCGATTCGTATCGTTACGTAAAATACGGGAAATAACAAATTCACGGTGTTCCAACAATTTAGATAGCTCACTTACGCTACGACCAAAAATCGCCGGATTCTTCACCACCAAAGAGATAGGTACAGCCTCTCCTCCCGATTCCGTATCCGTCTCTTCTTCCAATTGTTCCGTCTCCTTCGCAAAAGAGATACGGAAAACATAACGGATAAAAATCATCGACAAGATAATGCCGATCACACCTAACGGATAGGCAACCGCATATCCTAAAGCGATCGTTTCATCCGAGATCCCCGTCATATCTGAATAAGCCTGTTGAGCAGCGCCCAATCCCGGTGTATTCGTCACTGCTCCGGATAAGATACCTACCATTGTCGGTATAGGAATGCCTGTAATATAATGTATAATCAAGGCAGTAATCACCCCTAGAAAAACAATACCGCAAGCAAGCATATTCAACGTGATCCCTCCCTTTCGAAACGAAGAGAAAAATCCGGGGCCTACTTGCATACCTACCGAGTAAACAAATAAGATCAAACCAAACTCTCTAAAAAAATGAACGACCGACGGATTCGCCGTAAAACCGAAATGCCCGAGAAAGATCCCGACAAACAGTACCATGGTAATCCCTAAAGAGATACCGAATAGCTTCAGTTTACCAAGCTGGATCCCCAGAGCGATCACAACGGATAACAAAAGGATAGAATGCCCTACCCCTTCTCCCCATAACAATTCATTAATCCATTCCATATCTATTCATGTATATATTAATTTAAGATAAAAAAGTACCTCTGGCGAATCACTTCGGCAGAGATACACATATTGAACATTTAGTATCCCAGTTTAATCTGGCATCCATTCTAACAACATTTACTAATATATTTTCTATTTCTTATGCTGATAATTTAGACAAACTTTCCTCTTCCGGCAAAAGGGTTACCGGCCATTCAAATGTCGCACGACAGTGCGAACAGATCCTTTTCATACGTCTTTGTTCCTTTTAAGATATTGCTTATCTTTTCGTACTGCTTTCCTAATCCCTCGAGCAAAAACAGCCTTTAATGAATGGCAGGTCTTCTGACTGACTCCCATCTTGAGGCCTTCCCGGTCGCTAGAACCAGTGGCGATAGTGTTGTTTCAAGATGTTCTTCGGAGCTTCACAGCAGCGGGACTGTCCGGGATTTACACCCGATTCCCTTTTAATCCACATACCCGAATGGTATATGCGGAACCGATTCGGGAACAAAGATAGCATGTTTTCCGTATATATCATATCTTTTCGCTTTTTTGTTTACTTTTATTATCCAAATAAAAAAATCCCGGGACAAAACAATTGAACCGGGATCTTTTAACCTCTAAGCTATCCTCCCGACAGGAAGAGGCTTTGATTTTCCTTAAATAATAATTACTACAAGGGAATATTTCCATGTTTTTTAGGAGGATTACTCTGGCTCTTATTTTTCGCCATTTCCAACGCCTGAATCAATTTAAAACGTGTGTCTCTAGGTTGTATGACTTCATCTATAAATCCTTGCTCGGCTGCCCGGTAAGGATTTGAGAATTTCTCGGTGTATTCACGAATTGCTTGTTTCTTCTCCTCATCGTTGGCTTTCCGGTATAATATATTCACGGCACCTTCAGCCCCCATCACCGCAATCTCAGCCATCGGATATGCCAAGTTTATATCGGCACCGGTAGGCTTACTTGCCATTACGATATAGGCTCCCCCGTAAGCCTTCCGGGTAATCAACGTGATTTTGGGAACCGTGGCCTCCGCATAAGCGTAGACAATTTTTGCCCCGTGGCGTATAATTCCCGCATGTTCTTGCGTACAGCCCGGCAAGAAGCCCGGCACATCCTCGAACGTGATCAATGGAATATTGAAGCAATCGCAGAAGCGAATGAAACGTGCGGCCTTATCAGAAGCATCGATATCCAAGACTCCCGCTAAAAAGGCAGGTTGGTTCCCTACGATACCTATGGTACGGCCTCCCAAACGAGCGAATCCCACTACAATATTGCGAGCGAAATGAGGCATAACCTCGAAAAAGTAATGATTATCCACTATCGGCTCTATAATATCCTTGATGTCATAAGGGACATTAGGATCTTCCGGAATCACATGCTGCAACGACTCTTCTACCCGACGCACATCGTCAGCACAAGCTATAACTGGAGCGTCTTCCATATTATTAGAAGGCAGGAAACTCAGAAGTTCCCGGATACTCATCAAAGTCTCCTCTTCCGTATCACACACAAAATGTGCGACCCCGCTTTTTCCGCTATGTACCTGCGCCCCGCCCAGCTCTTCCTTATCGATCACCTCGTGAGTCACCGCCTTTACGACATCCGGCCCCGTGATAAACATATGACTTTGCTCTTTGACCATAAAAATAAAATCGGTCAAAGCCGGGGAATAACAAGCGCCCCCCGCACAAGGCCCCAAAATAGCCGATAATTGGGGAACGACTCCCGAGGCCATCGTATTTTGGTAAAAGATAGAAGCATAACCAGCCAAGCTATTCACCCCTTCTTGAATCCGGGCACCCCCCGAGTCATTCAAGGCGATGATCGGCGCTCCGTTCTTTAAGGCTAATTGTTGCACTTTCACGATCTTAGCGGCATTCGTGGCACTCAAGGTCCCACCGTATGCGGTAAAATCATAAGCGTAAACAAATACCAAACGACCATCGATCTTTCCATAACCACTTACCATTCCATCACCGGGAATCTTATTCTTATCCATCCCGAAGTTTGTACACCGATGCACCACGAATTTATCCAGCTCATTGAAAGTCCCTTTATCCAACAGCATCTCGATTCGTTCACGGGCGGTCATACGCCCGCAAGCATGTTGTTTCTCAATGCGATTCAATCCTCCTCCCAACGAGGCCTCTTTATTCAAAGCCTCAAAATCTTTATATAATTGCTCGTTATTCATATGAATCATCTTTTAATAGGTCTAAAGTCATAAGCACTTGATTGTTATCAACGGAATCTCCCTCGGATACCAATATATCTTTTACCACGCATGCTGAGCTTACCTTATAGTTACTCTGCATCTTCATCGCCTCAAGTACGACCACGGTATCCCCCGTTTCCAAGCGATCTCCTTTCCGCACAGGTATTTTCACGACTTTACCCGGCATCGGGGCGACAATCTTGTCATCTTGCTTCTCTTCCGCACTTTTACGCATACGCAAATATTTCTTTTGGGTATCTACGATATCCACATGATAGGAACGGTAGAACATATTCACGTCATAACTCCGATGATCTTCTCCGGAGATGATCTCCGCGTTAAATGAGTTCCCATCGTGCAAGACAGAACAACTGCCGTTCTCCGTCATCACGATATCCACATCATACGGCTTCCCGTCGATAGAAAGCCGGACTTTATTCCCTTCTTTACTGACCAATGTCACATCGGCCACACGATTTCCGATATGTATTTCCATAACCAATACCCGTTAAATCCGTAAGACACCTTTTTGTAAACCAAACTCCCGCCAACGGCTGATAGGACGTGTATCCACCAATTGGGTAGAAGTATTTTCCTCTAAATTCATCAAATAATCCATATAAGCGGCGATCATGGCGATATTCTCGATTTCCTCGTTATTACCGTTAGACCGTTGTAGCATCCGGGCATTCTTAGCGATAAATAATGTATTATATTCCCCTTTCACGAAATCAGGATTATGCATGATACGTTTCAAATAACTGAGGTTCGTCTTTAAGCCCGTGATTTTATATTCATATAGAACCCGGCGCATACGCTCGATCGCATACGCACGTGTCGTTGCCCATACGATTAATTTACCGATCATAGGGTCATAATAGACCGGAATCTCATACCCTTCATATACATAGCTATCGATACGTACCCCGATACCATTCGGTTCCGTTAATTGCCGGATAATACCCGGGGAAGGCATGAAATTATTTTCCGTATCCTCCGCACAGATCCGGCACTCGATGGCATGTCCTCGTTGGAAAAGATCTTCTTGACGAAGATGCAAAACCTCATTATTGGCGATACGGATTTGTTCCTTTACCAAATCCACCCCTACCACTTCTTCCGTGATAGGATGCTCTACTTGTAGCCGGGTATTCATTTCCAAAAAATAAAAATGGCGGTCCTTATCTACAAGGAACTCTATCGTTCCCGCTCCGGAATAATGAACCGCTTTAGCCGCAGCCACAGCCTTTTCCCCCATTTCTTTACGTAAGTCCGCTGTTAGGAATGGAGACGGGCTTTCCTCTACTATTTTCTGGTTACGACGTTGAACCGAACATTCCCGGTCAAATAGATGAATGACATTACCATGGTTATCTCCCAATATCTGGAATTCTATATGATGCGGCTCCTCTACGAATTTCTCTATATATACCGTATCATCACCAAATGAGGACAACGATTCTGAACGAGCCGTATGATAAGCCTCGACAACCTCGCCCTTCTCATGTATCAGGCGCATCCCTTTTCCTCCACCTCCCATAGAAGCTTTCAGCATAACAGGGAAACCAATTTCTTCGCAAACCCGAAGCGCTTCTTCCGCACTTTGCAACGGTTGCTCCGTACCGGGAACCACAGGAACCTCTGCGGCGATCATGCGTTTGCGTGCGGCGATCTTATCTCCCATCGCTTCCATCGTCTCCGCTGACGGACCGATAAATATCAATCCTTCTTGCTTACAACGGCGTGCGAAGTCCGCGTTCTCCGACAAGAAACCATAACCGGGATGTATCGCATCGGCATGGTGCCGTTTCGCCGCAGCGATCAGATTGTCTATATTCAAATAACTTTCCTTGGAAGCCGCCGGGCCTATCAAGGCTGCCTCATCCGCATACATTACATGCCGAGCGGTACGATCGGTCTCCGAATATACGGCAACAGTGCGAATCCCCATCTCCTTACATGAGCGCATCACACGGATAGCGATCTCACCTCGATTCGCAACAAGCACTTTACGGATCATGTCGCCACGAGGACATAAATTCTCCATAAATCATTAACTATTGATTCTTATTCTTTTCGTACTGCTTTCCTAATCCCTCGAGCAAAAACAGCCTTTAATGAATG
>NZ_QTLZ01000013.1:0-49753 GCF_003635425.1 Parabacteroides sp. AF27-14 | reverse complement strand
TACTGCTTTCCTAATCCCTCGAGCAAAAACAGCCTTTAATGAATGGCAGGTCTTCTGACTGACTCCCATCTTGAGGCCTTCCCGGTCGCTAGAACCAGTGGCGATAGTGTTGTTTCAAGATGTTCTTCGGAGCTTCACAGCAGCGGGACTGTCCGGGATTCACACCCGATTCCCTTTTAATCCACATACCCGAATGGTATATGCGGAACCGATTCGGGGGCAAAGATAGTATTTTTTATTTAACTATCCACTTCAGCCAGGCCGGAATATACGGAATACACGGATCCCAAGTAAAATTCCGTACAATAAGCTCACAAGAGAAGCTTATGCATAAAGCATTAAAAATCAACATTAAAAAAACAGGATAATCTTTCTGCGAAAACACATACATGTTTTTGAAAAAAGTCGTACGTGTTTTCTGGAAAGGTCGTACGTGTTTTCCTGAATCCTTCCACCGAAAACAATAGCGCATGCTAAAATTTACAAGAAGCTCCACTTAAATGAGATGTTAAATGAAAAAGCCTTACTTTTTGTAGAGTCAACAGGCAAGTACAGTTTTTATACATTTCGTTTGTTCGTGTTCTCAGCTATTTTGTGTAACTTTGCGTATGCTTGAAGGCATATCAATTTGAAGCTGCCTATTCTTGCTTGCGTTACCTTGTCGTAATAATTGGCTCAAATAAAGAATAAGACTCTACAATGAGATGAATTGAACACATGAAAACTGAATATCAAAAATGTATGGATGAGGAGCCTTTCGACGGCTCATCGCCCGAAATAACGGAAATGACTGTCCGTAACAAAAGGCTACTACACCAACTCAGAGAAACGGATTATGCCGACAATGAGGCAAAGCAGCGCATCTATCGGCAGATGTTCGGAAGTATCGGCAAGGATGTTTACATCGACATAGACTTCCGATGCGAGTATGGGAAAAACATCTATTTCGGGAACAAGGTGATCGTGAACATGAACTGCACGTTCCTCGATAATAACAATATCATTATCGGTAACAACGTGATGATAGCCCCCGATGTGAAAATATATACCGCAACTCATTCCGTCCACCTTGCGGAAAGGATGCCGGAAAGGACATGTCCCGGAGCGTCCATCTGCGACACAATTGCCCGACCTGTCCTTATAGAAGATGGTGTATGGATAGGAGGCGGCTCTACAATCCTTCCGGGTGTGACTGTCGGCCAAAACTCTGTCATCGGAGCAGGCAGTGTTGTCGTGAAAGATATTCCTGCCAATTCCATAGCTGTCGGCAATCCTTTCCGTGTAATTAAAAATATCGAAGATAATGATTAAAAACCTCATTTTTGATTTTGGCAAGGTCCTTGTAAATCACGATTTGCAACCCTTGCTTGAACGACATTTCGGGGATGATGAAGTGTCGCTAATCGGTTTTCACAAGATTCTATCAGATCCGGAATTTATAAACATGTGCGACCGTGGAATAATCCCGTTTGAGAAAATGATTGACGGAGCGATAAAAAGGTATCCTGAATATAGTGATGCCTTCACGTTTTTCAAAGATAATTATCTTGAAGAGATAACAGGAGAGATTGAAGGTATGCGTGTACTTCTAAAAAAATTAAAGCAATCCGGATTCAAACTATATGGGTTGACGAACTGGAGCGACACAATCTACCGGGTCATGGAGAAATTCGACATATTCCGGTTGCTTGACGGTGTGGTAATATCGTGTGAGGAACATTTCATCAAGCCTGAAAAGGAAATTTATCTTCGCCTTTGTGACAAATATAGCCTTAAACCGT
Source organism: Parabacteroides sp. AF27-14 (assembly GCF_003635425.1). NCBI lineage: Bacteria > Pseudomonadati > Bacteroidota > Bacteroidia > Bacteroidales > Tannerellaceae > Parabacteroides > Parabacteroides sp. AF27-14. The sequence continues at coordinate 47,972 of NZ_QTLZ01000013.1, read as the reverse complement.
CGGAATGTTTGTTTACGGATGACAGAATGGTGAATGTGTTGGGTGCAAAGGCGATTGGAATGGAAGCTGTATTGTTCACAACACCCAAAGAATATATTTTTGAAATAGAGCGAATTTGCGGTATCAAAATTGAACAATGATGAATACCAGAAATTGCAACAGCCGGAGATGCGTTTAGAGAATAGCGAATATCGCACCATTGATTAACGACAAATAAAACAAAGAAGAATATGGGTATCGGAAAATGGATAGGCGGTGTCTTGGGGTTTATGGCATTCGGACCACTGGGCGCTTTAGCCGGTATTATATTAGGCTCTTTCTTTGAGGAAGAGGCAAACATGACGGGACAGCCCTTCGGTGGCAGAACCAATTACGATGATCAATATACACGAAGAGACCCATACGCCGGGGAGCGTAACAGTTTCCTTTTCTCCATGTTGGTAATGGCCTCCTATATCATCCGTGCCGATGGGAAAATCATGCACAGCGAGATGGAATATGTCCGTCAATTCCTCCGAAGGAACTTCGGCGAGATCGCCGTAGGCCAAGGTGAAGAGATATTGCTAAAGCTTTTCGACCAAGCCAAACGCATGGAGCAAGAGAATAGCATAGGATTCAAGAATACCATCCGGGAATGCGGAACCCAGATCGCATACAACCTAAGTTATGAGGAGCGGCTGCAACTGCTGGCGTTCCTCGCCGAGATCGCTAAGAGCGACGGTAATGTTTGCGCCACCGAGATCAACGCTTTAAAAGAGGTAGCCATAGCGATGGGAATGTCTGAAAAGGAAGTTGAATCCATGTTAAATCTTCAGGAAAACTCCCTAGATAACGCCTATAAAGTATTAGAGATAGAACCCACGGCTACGGACGATGAGGTGCGTGCCGCTTACCGCCGCATGGCTATCAAACATCATCCGGACAAAGTAGCCAACCTTGGTGAAGATATCCGCAAGGCCGCCAATGAGAAACTCCAAAAGATCAATGAGGCTAAGGAGCGTATCTATAAAGCGAGAGGCATGAAGTAAATAAGAAAATGGAAATATTTTCTCAATGTCTGTATTATTTAATTAAAAAGACCTACCTTTGCCCACGATTTTAGTAATCAAGCTATCACATAGTTTGGTGAGAGGGAATCCGGTGTGAATCCGGAGCTGTTCCTGCAGCTGTAATCCTCATTAAGTTGGTTAGAAGTTCAAAAGCCACTGTTCCTAAGTCGGAATGGGAAGGTTTCTAACCAGAGGAGAGCCAGAATACCTGCTAAAGTCTTACAATAACATCAAGCTTCCAGGATAGAAGTATGTGTCATACAAAAAACGATTCAATTTATTTTTTGAGACATAACCAGATAGAGGCTTGTTGTTTTATTTCGTGTACAAATAAAACACTATATGAGGCTTTTAGCATTCGCTATTCTGGTGGCATGCGTACAATCCGTATGCGCCCAAAGCATATTGAAAGATCCGAAGGAACTTTCCGTGCTATTGAACGAGGTCGTGGTCACCGGTACGGGTACCGAACACTATCTGAAAGACGCCCCTGTGCAAACAGAGGTAATCACTGGCAAAGCCCTTGACAGTTACCAAGGACGCAGTATGTAAGATATTCTGGAAGGGCTGAACGCTTCCATCACCTTTAATCCGAGCGACATGGGTAGTGGCATCCAGATGAACGGATTAGGCAACGATTACATCTTGATCCTTATCAATGGCAAACGGATCAACGGAGATACCGGCGGACAAAACGACTTGAGTATTATCAACCCCGCCAATATCGAGCGTATCGAGATCGTAAAAGGTGCCGCCTCTTCCCTGTATGGCTCGGACGCTATCGCCGGTGTTATCAATATTATCACGAAAAAGAACCGGGATAAAGTGAGCCTATCGAATACGACTCGTGTCGGATCGTATGGAGATATATTGGAAAGCGTACAAATCGGCATTGGGCATAAGAGAGTGAATTCCACCACCTCACTTAGTACGACCCATACGGACGGCTGGCGAAATACGACCCAAGAATGGGACCATCACGAGGTAATGAATGGAACCGTGACACGAACCGTAAACCGATCCACGAACTTTACGTTAAGGGAGAACTTAACCTACAAAGTGAACGACCGGCTGAGCCTTTCGGCCGATGGCTCTTTTTACCAGAAATGGAATTATCGTCCGCACGGCGCATTCAAGTATTATACCTATGATCAATTCTACCGGAACTTCGATGTGGCCGGAGGAGCTAAATACGCATTGGGAGGACTGAATTTTCTTTCGGTAGACCTAACTTATGGTAACTATAGTTATTTCTATAATTACCATCATAAAGATGTTACGAACTTCTTCGATCCGGAAACGGATTTACGTATCACTCGTTATCCCGGAGAACATATTCTGGAAACCTCTCAACAACGTTTCCTAGGACAAGCCAAAAGCGTATTCCACCTCGGGGAAAACAATATCCTAAGCGCCGGACTCGAATATCAATACGATCATTTGAAATCTCCCCGGCGTATCGAGAACGGGAAAGCCTCCGTATTTACGGCTTCCGCTTATGTACAAGACGAATGGAATCCGACGGATCGGTTGAATGTGACGGTAGGTGGGCGCTTCGTCGTGCACCAAGAGTTCGGGGCTACGTTTACCCCTAAAGTCTCCGCCATGTACAAACTAGGCGACTTCAATATCCGAGCCACATACTCAAATGGATTTAAGGCTCCTACCTTAAAGGAGTTGCACGATGATTATATCACGCAGATCGGCGGCGGCCCGTGGAAACATTATTATGGTAATAAGGATTTAAAACCGCAAAAGTCCAATTATTATTCGGCGAGCGTAGAATATCATGCGTCGAACCTGCAGATCACGGTAACAGGATTCTACAACCGTATCAAGAACATGATCGCCTTGACCGAGATCCCGACAAGCGCCGAAGACAGATTGGATGAGATCGAGGCCAGCATGCAACACAAGAACTTATCCAAAGCCCGCTCTTTCGGGGGAGATATATCGCTCACCTATCAAATCCTATCTTCCTTGGCTATTGGTGGAGGCTATAGCTATACGGATGCCAAAGCGCAATATACGGATGATCCGGCCGACTCGAATTATATGCTCTACACCCCGATCAACGGAACCTCATTCCATAATGCCAATTGGAAACTAGCATGGAACCATGCGTGGAAAAAGTATAAATTGGATGTCACCTTGTTCGGCCGATACCAATCCACCCGCTTTTATATCACGGACGGTGATGGAAAAAGTTATCAGCTATGGCGATTGAATACCCGTCATAACGTATTGAAAAAGAAAAAATGGAACCTAGATATCAATGTCGGTATCGATAATATCTTCGATTATGTGGATCGTACCCCGTTCGGACGCCATCGTGGAACTACGTCTCCCGGACGGACTTGGTACGCCTCCTTTATCGTGAAATTTCAGAATAAACATAAACTATAAACAATCTTAAAAGTTAAATGCGATGAACAAATTTAAGTACCTTTTGCTTGCGGCGAGTCTATTTGCCTCAAGCGCAGTTTTTACCTCCTGTGATGATGGAGACGACGACAATACCGCAAACCCGGCGGAAGAAGTCGTAAAGACAAGTAAGAAACATGACACGGCGATCTTGTTGTGTACATTCGGTAGCACATTCAAAGAGTCTATCAAGACTTACGACGCAACATTGGCCGATTTCCAGAACGCATTTCCCGATGCGGACATCTATTTGTCATTTACCTCCCGTACTTGCGTGAATCGTGTAGAGGCAGAGACCGGTATCGCACGTTACCAACCGGACCTTTGGTTACAAGCTCTAGGAAATGCCGGTTACAAGAAGGTAGCGGTACAGTCCTTACACATCATCCCGGGTGAGGAATACCTAAGCTTGATGAATACGGACGTGAAGAAGAAATTCATGATCGAGTCTTTCCCGAGTGTTCAAGTCGTAAAAAGCCCTTGTTTGGTATACGACGAGGATGATGTGGAAGCCGTAGCGAAAGTCCTATACAGCCACTACAGTGATAAATTGGCTGATAACAAGAACATCCTTTTATTAATGGGACATGGTAACCCGGATAAAAACTATAACGCAAATACGAAATACACGGAAACAGAAGAGGCTATGCAAGCCTTGGCCGCTAACAAGAATGTATTCGTAGGTACCGTTGATTACGGAGATATGTTGTTCTGGCCGGAAGAAGGCGAACCAAATGAGGAATGTGTCTACTCCAAACTTACCAAATACTGCGAGGATCATAACTTAAAACCGGAAGAGATCACGATCTCCTTAGCTCCGTTCATGTCTATCGCCGGAGACCATGCGCATAATGACCTTTGGGGTATCGAGGAGGGTGATGATTTCAGCGCTGCCGCTCCTAACGCCGACGCTTGCTGGAGACTAAAACTTTTGAAGATGGGCTTCAAGATCGACACGGAAGAAAGCCATAACGGAAGCTTGGAGAATTGTAAGATCATAGGATTAGGCGATTACGACGCTATTCGTCAGATCTGGGTGAATCACCTAAAAGCATTATATAATGACGCGGAAGCTTGGGAAACCGGAGAAGACTACCAGTAAATAATTGAGAATTGAGAATTGAAAATTAGGGAGTACTTACTGAACCAATTTTCAATTCTCAATTTTCAATTGTTCAGTGTGTATATAATTTCTTTCGATCAAAAATCGTCGCCCGTTTATATTTCATGGCGAAACGGATGTGATCGATAAATAAAGACCGGATCGCCGGATTCTCACCTAGAGGTTTTAAATAAATATCCACATCGAAACCCTGTTGACGTAGCCCTTTCTGCCAGAAATCCGTAACCGTATTTTCCGTACCTCGAATCAGTACGAACATAAAAGGAATCAACTGCACACGCTTATGACCGGCTTGGCGCATTTGCTCACCTACATCCTCGATCGTAGGGAAACCCTCACGGGTTCCGGTATAATAATCTTTCATTCCTTTGGTCTGGAACATATACCCCAATTTCGCGTAAGCCGAGTTACTGGCATGATAAGTTCCGTGCGCCACCAATAACTTAGCCCCATTTTTAGTCACTCCAGAAGGTGAGGAAACCGCTTTCATCACCGCCTCATAATCGGTATCATCATATAACAAGGGATTACCTACACGCAAATCCTTAAACAAACCTTTTCGCTGTTCCGCCTCTTTGCGGATCGCTTCCATTTCCACACCCTCTATAATGATAGTCGGTTGGATTATCACATGGGTAAACCCTTGATCACGCAACTCTACCAAGGCATCCGCCGGCAACTGAACCCAAACACCTTGCACCCTCAACCGACTCACTACGCTACGGGCGCTATAAGCCTGCCGGACTTCCACGTCTGGGAAAGCCTCCTTGACACGCTTGTTCATCACATCGAGTACTTGGGTACGAGCTTCCGGGTAAGCACTCCCGAAATGTACCATCAAGATCGCTAACTTATCTCCCTTTTCCATGCTCTCCCGGATATCGGAAGCGTAAAACTCCCGCCCGGGTTTCGCCCATAATGAACAGGCGAGCCCGAGCAGGAGTGAACAAACAAACATGGATCGTAAAAATCCCCTATACATTATTATATTAGTTAATAGTTGACATGTGACAGTTTACTGCTTGAAACGGACCAGAAGGCTGACGTAATAGGTACGGCCCGGGGTCAATGTAGCGTAATTGTAATTAAAGGGACGATCATCTACATAATCAAAAAGGTTCTCGATACCTACTCCCGGTTCCAACAAGAAATCGCCGGCTCTAAACGTATGGCTCGTATTGAGATTCCACAAGGAATATTTCGGTGCGTATCCATAAGAAGTAGAATAACGTTCCCCTTGGATACGTCCGTTAAAATTCACGTTCAGCTTATACTTATTCCAAGTATGAGACCACATAGCCGCTACCGTACCACTATGCTTAACGGTCTTATCCAAAGGCTCATCCTCATATACGTTTTTTCCATCCATGAAACTATAGCCACCATTCAAGGTAAAGCCCGCTCCCAGATAACTATTGAAGGCCACGTTAATACCTTTGATCTTCGCTTTATCGATATTCGCACGCATCTGTATCTCATCATAGTACGTACCATGGGCGGTGTTATAAGCATCCCGTTCCGCCGTATCCAACATCTTATAGTTAATCATGCTACGTACGTTATTCATAAAAGCGGACACGGACAAAGAGAAATACCGCATCGTATATTCTGCGCTCAACGTAAAATTGTCGCTCTTCTCCGGGTCCAGATCCGGATTACCGATCGTAAGGCGAGTCGCTCCGGACGCTTTCTTCTCCGATTCCGTATACAACTCTTTCAATTCAGGTGTACGGAAACCAGCCGCATACGATCCGCGGAAATTAAAACCGCCTACCTTATACAGCAAAGCCACGTTAGGAGTCGCATAACTCTTAAAATTCTCATGGTAAATATAGCGCAAACCCGCGTACGCTTGGAAATGCTCATTGATATTGATCTCGTCTTGAGCATAAAGCGCAGTCGTGTACATACTTTTACCCGCTATGTTATCCGTCTCGCTACTCAGTAACTCTTTAATGAACTCCGCACCAGCCGAAAGCTTATTATATTTGCCCAAACGAAAGATTCCCTTGACATTCAAGTTATGGTAATGAATCCGTTTCGTCATATCACTCTCTCCGCTTTTCTTTCCATCAAAGAAATCCTTATACGTACTATGATTGTCCGACAGATAATCAGCGTTCAAATAAGAGTTCTTATTAATCATGTATTGAGCGCCCGCCCCATAAGTGAACGTCTCTTTTCTCATATCATAGTTGGTCGTATTCACTTTATCCATTGGCATCGGACGATCGCTGGAACGTCCGAAGAAAGTACCACGCACATAAAAAGACAAACGATCCGTAGCGTCGTACGTGAAACGTTGGTTGATCACGTTCCGGTGAAATCCCTCGGAAGCTTGCTTATTGGTAGGAACCAACTCGCCTTTACTCTCCGTATAGGGATTTAATTGCCAACCATCGGCCCGTTGATATTGATAAGAAGTATATGAACCGAACTTCCCTACATTCACGTCCGCATTGACCGACTGCAAGAATTGGTTCTTGCTACCATAACGGCTATTGCTCGTCACGTTCACCTTATTACGGGAATCATCCGTGATGATATTGATAACGCCGGCGATCGCATCGCTACCATACAAAGCGGAAGCGGCCCCGTTCAATATCTCTACCCGCTTTACGTTAGACATATCGATACGGGAATAGGTATCATCGCCGGCCAAACGCTTACCGTTTTCCAAGATAACCACGTATTTCTCTGTCAATCCGTTCATATTCATCGTAGCCCCCTGTCCGTTTTCCATAAATACGATACTCGGATTCAGCTTGGTCATCGCATCTTGGAAATTGGTTACGCTCGCCTCTTTCAAGTCTTTTCCCGTAAGCACTTTCACGGGAATAGGAGAATTACTCATGCGGCGATGCGAACCGGTACCGGTTACCACCACTTGATCGATATTCACATACTTTTCTTTCAGCTTAATAACGACATCTTTTTCCGAGTGATCCGTTTGATACACGCCCTGTTCATAGCCAAGGTAAGTCACACGAATACGATGTCTACCATCGGGAAGGTTCAGCTCAAATTTTCCGCCGGCATCCGTGGTTGTACCATTCAAGGATTCCGACACGCGGATATTCGCGCCCGGGATTGGTTCATTACTTTCATCCACGACCTTACCCTGTAAACGTACCTGCGCAAATGATACGTTTATCGCACAACTTACAGCTAAAGCCGCGCACAAACACTTTCTTTTCATAAACGATTTGTTATTATGTATATTTCCGCTTTCCTGACCCCGAGAAAAACAGCAATAAAAACGCTTGGCAGGTTTCCTGACTTACTTCGTAGAGAACGACCTTCCCGTCTTTTACAGACAGTGGTATGAGAAATGTTTTCTACTTTACAAAAGCTTACAGTAGCGGGCACTGCTCCGGATTCACACCGGATTCCCTCTTTATGACGAAACCGGATGGTTTTTACGTCATCACCAAAACGGGGGCAAAAGTATGAATTATTTTATATAAACAAAAATATATCCCGGCTTATGTTCTTTAATAGCTTTACAAAGAGAAGCTTATAACACATCACATCGCCAAAAAGGAAAACAAAAGCAATCATGCAAGATACAAAGTTTTCCAAAACTTTTTACAACTCACTGTAAATTAATATATTAACATAATTTAATCAGCAAAAAGTTTTCCAAAAAGAAAATCATATAGAGTAATAAGATACCTTTGCACGCATAATCAATCACAAATTAATCGACATCATGATACAGACAGTTGTTAAACGGGACGGGCGTATCGTTGGTTTCAACGAGGAGAAGATAGTAACCGCTATCCGTAAAGCCATGTTGCATACAGACAAGGGAGAAGATATGCAACTGATTCGCCAAATCACAGACCATATCTCATTCAAGGGAGAACCTCAAATGACCGTAGAGGCGATTCAAGATGCCGTGGAACTGGAATTGATGGCCAGTAGCCGGAAGGACGTAGCGCAGAAATATATCGCTTACCGAAATCAGCGAAGCGTAGCCCGCAAGGCGAAAACACGGGATATGTTCTTGGAGATTATCAATATCAAATCCAACGACATCACCCGTGAGAACGCGAATATGAACGCCGATACACCCGCCGGCATGATGATGAAATTCTCCAGCGAGACCACCAAGCCGTTTGTCGATGACTATTTATTGAGCGAAGAGGTCAAGGAAGCCGTATCTAACAACTACCTCCATATTCATGATAAAGATTATTATCCGACTAAAAGCTTGACCTGCGTACAACACCCGTTGGATCGCATCCTGAAATACGGGTTCTCCGCCGGTCATGGCGAATCACGTCCGGCTAAACGAATCGAAACCGCAAGCATCCTTGGCTGTATCTCTCTAGAGACCGCCCAAAACGAGATGCATGGCGGACAGGCGATACCGGCGTTCGACTTCTACCTAGCTCCTTACGTACGTAATAGCTTTATCGAGGAAGTAAAGACCTTAGAGGATTTATACGGACAGGATTTCTCCCACTTATATAATAAGCCTATCGACGATTACCAGACACAGACCTTGGATGGATTAAGCGGTGATAGACGCGTCATACAACATGCCATCAACCGCACGGTAAGCCGTGTACACCAATCGATGGAGGCTTTTATCCATAATATGAACACGATCCATTCCCGTGGAGGCAACCAAGTGGTATTCAGCTCCATCAATTATGGGACCGACACCTCGGCGGAAGGTCGTTGCATCATCCGGGAGTTATTAAAAAGTACTTACAGAGGCGTAGGTAACGGCGAGACCGCTATCTTCCCGATCCAGATATGGAAAAAGAAACGAGGCGTAAGCTATCTGCCGGAAGACCGCAACTACGATCTTTACCAATTGGCCTGCAAGGTCACCGCCCGTCGTTTCTTCCCGAACTTCTTGAATCTCGACGCGACCTTCAACCAAAGCGAGGATTGGAAAGCGGACGATCCTCAGCGCTATATCCACGAGGTAGCGACCATGGGATGCCGTACCCGTGTATTCGAGAATCGTTTCGGACCGAAGACTTCTATCGGACGAGGTAATCTCTCTTTCTCGACGATCAATATCGTGCGATTGGCTATCGAGTGCATGCAGGTGGAGAACAAGGAAGAGCGTATCGCCCTATTTTTCGCTAAACTGGATCATATGCTGGAACTTACGGCTCGTCAGTTGCATGAGCGTATGGAGTTCCAGAAAACCGCTTACGCAAAGCAATTCCCGTTGTTGATGTCTTCCTTGTGGTTAGGCTCGGAAAAATTGAAGCCTAACGATTCGATTGCCTCCGTTATCAACCAAGGCACCTTGGGTATCGGCTTTATCGGACTGGCCGAATGTCTGGTGGCCCTTACCGGTAAGCATCATGGCGAAGATGAGGATTCGCAAGCCTTAGGCATAAGGATCGTTACGTATATCCGGGATCGTGCCAACCAATTCTCGGAGCAATACCAACACAATTATAGCGTACTGGCAACTCCGGCAGAAGGTTTGTCCGGCAAGTTCACGGGAAAAGATCGTAAGAAGTTCGGATCGCTCCCCGGTATCACGGATCGGGATTATTATACGAACTCTAATCACGTCCCGGTATATTATAAGTGCAGTGCCCGTCATAAAGCCGAAGTGGAAGCTCCTTATCATGATTTGACTCGTGGCGGCCATATCTTTTACGTAGAGATGGATGGCGACGCTACCCATAACCCCGAAGCGATCATGCGTGTCGTGGATATGATGGATAAATACAATATCGGATACGGTTCCGTAAACCATAATCGTAACCGTTGTCTGGATTGTGGCTACGAGAACTCCACCCCGAATCTGGAAGCCTGCCCGAAATGCGGCAGCAAACACTTGGACAAACTTCAACGCATCACCGGTTACTTGGTAGGAACCACCGACCGTTGGAACAACGCCAAGCTATCCGAGTTGAACGACCGTGTCACCCACAACTAATTTTCAATTGTCAATTTTCAATTTTCAATTACCATGTTGTCTATCATAGATATCATCGAAGATACCACCGTAGACGGTCCGGGATTCCGGACCGCCATCTATGCGGCGGGTTGCCCGAACAAATGCCCGGGTTGCCACAACCCCGAATCATGGGACATCCATAAAGGGAAGAAAGTAAGAACGGAAGAGATCGTGGAGAAAGTGCTGGCTGACGAGTTCGCCAATGTCACCTTCAGCGGAGGAGATCCCATGTTCCAACCGGAAGGCTTCACCGAGGTAGCCAAGGCGATCAAGGAAAAAAGCCAAAAGACGATCTGGTGCTACACGGGATATAAATTCGAGGACCTGATAAAGAACCCGGCACAAGCCGCCTTATTATCCTATATCGACGTATTGGTAGATGGCCGCTACAAACAAACCCTTCGGGATGAGAGCCTTTTATTCCGGGGAAGCAGCAACCAACGGTTAATTGACGTACAAGCTTCTTTAAATAAAAAGGAAATCGTAAAATACAAGTACGATCCTTTTATTTAAGGCTTTTAAGGCACACACATGCATAAAATCTTGTACGGAATAAGAAATAAACATCCGTTCTCTTATATATAAAGAGAATTGCATCAGCATCTATTCCTCAATTTTCAACGTGGTCTGTACAAACCACGGCGTGATTTATAAAATCCACGGCGTGATCCGTACAGACCACGTCGTGAATTCTAAAATAGAAGCATATCCAACAGAGAATATATAAGTATCCGGATAATTATTCTTACTGAAGCGAGACGGATATTAGCATGATTTCATACCTTTGCATCCGAATTGGTTCCGTACGCTCGTTCGGGCATACGGATTAAAAGGGAATCCGGTGAGAATCCGGTACAGTCCCGCTGCTGTGAAACTCCTTTAACATTCTAATACTACTTTCGCCACTGGCCTAGTAAGCCGGGAAGGCATTAGAATGGGAGTCAGTCAGAAGACCTGCCATTCATTTAAGATTCATATCCTCGTGGGTTAGGGTATAGAGAACACATATATAAGAACAAAAAGAAGATGATGACAGACAAGGAAGTATTGTTATTACGGCGCAAATTGGATCTTTTGCTCCGTACGGGAAAATTGTTGATGGAAAGTGCCGCCGATACGAACCGTATCGAGCGCAACATGAAGCGGGTGGCCGCCTTTATGGGGATTCCCGAGGAGAAATTGCATATCGATATCCGATGGACCATGATTATGGTGAACGTAAGCGATGAGCGAAACTCATTCTCCAAATTCCAGAAATGCGAGAAACATGGTATTAACATGACAACGATATCACAGGTCAGTAAGCTCTCATGGCGGGCGATCGAGCAAGATTATTCCTTGGATAAATATGAGGAAGAATTGGAAAAGATAGTTCGCCAACCTCGGAATTATACCCCTTATATCGTAGCGATCGGAGCAGGATTCGCTTGTGGAGGTTTCTGTAAGTTATTTGGAGGAGACTGGATCGCGTTCTTGTTAACCTCGATCTGTACTTTTATCGGTTTCAGGGTGCGTGCCCGTTGTGTAGAGGCTGGCCTTAACGCCTACATGGGGATCGCTCTTGCCGCCTTTATTTGTACTTGTCTAGCATATGCCTCATCTTTTCTGGGAATATCCGGTACTCCGTATCTCCCGTTACTGGCTTGTGCCCTATTCATCGTACCGGGCGTACCTTTGATTAATTTTGTAGACGATATGATCGATAATCACTTGCTGGTCGGTATTACCCGTGCCGCAAACACGGTGATGATGGTAGCGGCAATGACTTTCGGTATCGCTTTCGCCTTGCGCCTGCTCGTGATGAACGACGTATCGATCGACCATAAATTCAGCGAACTAAGCATGGTCCCGCATGATCCGTATTACGTATATGCGATAGCGGCTGCCATATCCGCCGTTGGTTTCTCTATGATATTCAATATCCAACGCCGTTTATTATGGGTGGTTGCTTTAGGCGGTATTATCGCCGTATGCATCCGGAACTTCGTGAACTTCGAGCTGGGCTATGGTCCCGTGATCGGCTCGTTTATGGGAAGTTTCGTTGTCAGCCTGATCGCAGTGAAAGCGGTTCATTGGTTCCATGTACCGAACCATGTATTGACGATCCCTTCTGTTATCCCAATGATCCCGGGAGTATTGATGTATCGCTCGTTATTAGGTTTTATCAACCTTCACGGGGTGATCGGCGAGGTTACGAACGCCTTCTCCAATGGTATTAACTCCGCCCTCATCATCCTTTGTATCTCTTTAGGCGTAGCCGTCCCCAATATCTTCGCCCGTCGTTACATCGCCAAAGACCGCCAACGTTATCTGCAAGAGGAATTGGAGAAACGCAGGCAAAGAGGTAAGTTTATCGAGTGGTGATTTAAGCTGGCCATTCGTGGGTATTCCCGACCGTCAAAATACATATTTATAGGTATTGCCGAGACTAATAAGATATCGGATATTTGCTTTCGTTATCAAACTATAAAAACAAATAGAAATGAAGACTATAGGAATATTCTACGGCTCGTCTACAGGAACGACGGAAGGGATCGCGAAACGTATCGCAGAGAAGCTGGGTGTGGAAGACAAAGATATTCATGACGTATCTAACGCTTCTCCCGCTGATGTAGCGCCTTATGAAATCTTGTTATTGGGCTGTTCCACTTGGGGCGCCGGAGATTTGCAAGATGATTGGGATAGTTATCTAGGGAAACTGAAAAAGCTGGACTTAAGTGAGAAAACCGTCGCATTATTCGGTTGCGGAGACTCAGCCTCTTTTAGCGACACTTTCTGTGACGCCATCGGTACGATCTATTCCGACCTGCGAAATACAGGTTGCAAATTCATTGGCGCTGTAGATGCTTCGGGATATTCATTTGACAGTTCCACCGCCTGCATAAACGGTATGTTCGTCGGACTTCCTCTGGATGAAATGAATGAAGACGATCAAACAGAAGGGCGGATCGACCAGTGGTTGGCATCTATAAGGAAAGAAGGAATTGAATAGACGCACACTTTTACATACATAACTGTTTAACCTTAATATTACAACGTTTGCGTATTCAACTTGATTGGTTTAGATTTATGAAGAGGTATGTGGGTCAAACATACCTCTTTCTTTTCATCTCAGTTTCCTGAATTGTTTCTTTATCCAAAAATAATAGCCGGTTATCGCGAAGATCGTCCCCAACAAGGAAACTAAGCAAGTCAATATACGGGTAGTCATTCCCCCCCACGAGCCGACGTGTACGGAATAAATCCATCCTCTTATCTTCCCCGATTTTGGGAGATCTTTATATAATTGAACTTCCGTAATCTCACCCGTAGCAGGATCAAAGGAGTAACGGTCGCTTCCTCTTGTATTCCCATAACGGGCCGTAGAAACCGTAGCGGAGCCATCTTGGATCGTGATTGAGTTAAAGTCCGGATAATGGCTTTTCAATGCCGATAACACCTCAGCCCATTGTGTGTAATCCGTCTTTTTCTTCGCAGGTTTCTTCGCGCCGGAAGAAGCTGGAGCATGATGCGCTTGAGGCGGGTTTGCACTAATACCGAAGACACTATAAAAGGCATTTCGATACCAACCAAACGACCATGTTAATCCGGTCAACGCTAAGATAAGCAGGAGCAATGCCGCATAGAATCCCCCGGAGACATGTAAATCATAGAAGAAACGGAACCAACCAGCCTTGGTCTTTACTTTCAACCGGTTTCTCAATACTTTTTTATTACGGGGATACCAAATTACGATTCCACTTATAATAATAATCGCCAAGACCAAAGTCGCATAGCCAACTATTGATTTTCCCCAAGAAAAACTTCCATCCCGTTTATACTCATCAAGTAACCAACGATGAAGACGCATCATTTTCAGGAAAAAACCTTGTCCGTCATCCATCCCGGTCACCTCCCCGGTGTAGGGATCAATAAAACCCGCAGCCTTTTTCCCCGGTAATACCAGTTGATAAGTTCGTCTCGGGTCAGACGATACCCGAATACCGTTTATTCGAACCGAATCGGGTAATTGTTGGCGCGCCGATTCTATCAAGGCGGCAGGCGAGAGAGGTTCCCCTTTTACTTCCTTTACAAAATAACGGGAAGGGTAGCCTAATTCTAATATCTCTGTCTCAAAGACGAGAATCGCCCCGGTCAGGCAGACAATCGCAATAATAATGCCAAAAGGTATCGATAGCCATAAATGTACTTTCGCAAAGAATTTTCTCATTTTCCGAATAATTGTTTAATCCCGTCATATATACCCGGAACCGCTACCGTTCCATGGTTCTCGTCGGGAAATGATTTACTAAAGAAACGCAGGTTCTCCGCTTGTGGCAAAACCTCCGAAAGAAGATAACTCACTTTGTCAAGATGAATGTCCACCCGGTCCGTCCTTTTTTTAGACGCGACACCGATATACAGGCTTTTCCCTTTAAAATTCCGGCCTGCAACCAAAGCCTCCGCCTCCCGGACCAACCGCCCCTGATCCCACCACAAACTAGGGTCGACCGCTAGATAGGTATCAAATAATTCCGTATGACGAAGAAACGTATTCAAGGTGAAAAGCCCCGCATACGAATGACCGATAAGCATATTCCAGCCGTTCGTGCGATAGGCACTATCGATAGCAGGGCGAAGTTCTTCCGTAAGAAACTTACTGAAAGCCTCACTTCCCCCTCCTTGCGGAATCGCATCTATGGAGATTTTACCATCCCGTCCGGCGGCTGAAGCGGTAGGCGTAAAATCACGTGTCCGATCCGTATTTAATACCCCGACAATAATACAGGGAGGTAGATATTTACCTCTACCGGATGCCAACGTTTTCCTTATGCCTACCAGCGAATGAAAGAAAGAATCTCCATCTAGCAGGTAAACAACCGGATAGCGTTGTTTCGTATCCATATTATAATGCTCCGGCAGGTGTATCCAATAACTCCGTTCTTCTTGCAATACGGTAGAGTACAAAGCCAGTTCCTTTCCTATACAAATATCCTCCTGGCTCCGCAGGATTAGCGGGAGCAGGAGGAATATTAAAAGAATGTGAGTCCGACTCATACTTGCTTATTACTCTTGAGCGGCAGTCAATTTACCCACACCACTGATTTGCTCTGCCTCAACGGTAAGACCTTTTGTTGCGGTAGCTGTCTTCGGATCGATACGATACACGGCAGGTTGACTTCCATCGGTAGTCGTAACCGCCATATAAGCGATACCATCCTCCGAGAACGGAGTATTGCCAAATCCGGAAATAACATCCGTGGAAGGCAGCCCCTTCACGTAAGTAAGACTCTTATCCTCTCCTTTATAAATAGCCAACTCTTTCGCGGCGAATCCGGATTCAGTCAACGGACGATCATACATCAACAACAAGAAATAATCTTCCGTGATATGCCAACAACGCAAGAATGCCTTACCACCCGTCTGTGCCTCCAAATTACAATAATAATCAGGATCAAACTCCTCCGCGTTAGCCTTAATACGAACTACACCGGCCGGCAAAGTCGTTTTCTGTACCTCCGCGGTCATCGTCTTGGCATAGCTGGGCGAGAACACATACACATCGCCGTTGTCTGCCGTCCAAATGGTCTGGTAGTATTGAGAACGGTTACGTCCGCAAGCATAACTGATCTTATCCGTCTTTATCAGTTTCGGGTTCTCGAATTTCTCGTTCGCATAAATAGCGACCCAAGCCTCGTTCGGATATTGCGTCCATTGCAATTCCCCTTTTTCGTAAGCGCCACTACCGCTTCCTCCGGATTCTGTCTTTACCAGCTCCGGGTATTTAACATATTTACCTCCCTCCGCTTTCACGCCGTACTTACTCAATCCCATCGGGATAGCCGCGGAATAGATCCGGCCGTTCGCTTGGAGAATACCCGCTAACGTAACGAACTCGCCATTTCCCAAATAATTCTCCGACAAGATCGTATTCGTGTTTGTCGTAAACGTCTCTTTGGCCACATCCAGATAAGAGAGCAAGAAGCCTTTAGGCAGATAACCATTCTCGTCCGCATATTCCTCACCCAGATCACCGGTAGAAGATGTAATGATATAGTCGCCATAGATACCATAAGAAGTAAATCGCTTGATCTCGTAAGTATTATCACGCTCTTTAATCTTACCTTCCGCATTCAGTACGTATGAAGAAGTAACACCGGCATTTCCTTGATTGTAAACCAAACGATACAAATATTTATCCTTATAGAAGATCCATTGCGTACCGCTTTCCGTAGTGAGTCCGTTGTTTTTAGCGGAGATAGAGCCATCACCCAGCGTATCGGCTGTCAACAAGTAATTTGCGTCACCGACAGAAGCGGCGACTACATAGCTCGAAACCGCCTCCGAGGTCGATCCTCCGCCATTTCCATTCCCGTTGCCTCCGTTATCCGGGTTTACAGGATCGTCGTCACTACAAGAAGTAAATACTCCCCCAACCAATAACGCGGCGGCAAGACCTGTCATTAAATAATTCTTCTTCATGTTGTTTTAATCTATTATGTTTTGAATTAATTATTGATAAATAAAAGATAGTCACACTTTAAATTAATTACCGAAATAAACCCTCACCTTACCATAGAAAGCCCTGCCAGCCTTCTGCAAGCTGAAGTTATCGTATAATTTCTCGTTCGTGAGATTCCTGCACTCGAAAGAGATATTGTAACGCCCGTTCTGTACACCATAAGAGAGTGTCAGGTTATGCGAGAATTGAGTTGGTACCACAAATTCGGATTCACTGCCTACTGCCTCCGAATACAGCGGGAAACTATGCATATATAAATTATCGTAAGTGACACTTAGCGTATTGCCTTTCTTCCACAAATTACGCCAATAGAAAGTCACATCCGAGTTGGCAAACTGATAAGGAAGATTCGGCATACGTGCGCCATATGTCAAGCTCTCTTGGTTCGTCCCACTGGTAACCGTCTTCACGTTATCCCTCACATTCATCTGCGTAAAGTTTCCTCCTACGCTTACCCAGTTAGCGAAACCGTAGCGAACCGAGATATTGTAACCCTTGGTCTCTACACGACCATGATTCACATAGGTAGCGCCATATTTACCGCCGCTCAAATCCGATATATTCCGTTGGATATAATCTTTCGTATTTCGGTAGATCAATCCGCCTTCCACATATACGGAATGCTTACCGAATGTCTCGTTGTAGCTTAAATTCAGATTCACGTTATCGCTGTTCTCCGGTTTCAAGGAAATATCGCCGGTCTCAAGGTCCTCATCGCCAAACATCTCCTCATTGGTCGGCAGGCGATAGGCTTTCTCATAGGATAATTTCGCTTGCAAGCTTTTCAAGATAAAGTAAGTTCCCGCAGCCCCATATCCCATCGCGCTTACCGAATTGGTCGTACGTATATAGTCATCTTGAGCCGAGGAAGTAGCGACAGGCCCCGCAATAAACTGGTTGTAATATTTACCGAACACAGACAAGTTCCAATGTTCCGTCGGCATCAAGCGATACGAAAGACCGCTGATATTTTTACGGGTTTCCTTCGGAATAGCGTTCGCTTCCGAGTCCTCGTTCAAAAGAGACTGATTCGAACGCCGGAACGCGTTGATCACGTGATTGAACGTGAACGTATGCGCCTTACCGATACGGTAGTTAGCTGTTAAGGTTCCGTTCCAGTTATTATTATCCGACCGGGTGTTCTGATAAGATTGCTCACCGGGCATCCGGAGCGGACGCATCTCGCCACGCCAATTATATTCATAGGAAGAGGTATCTACATTATTCGTCATGTTCTTATTATAATTCGCCGTCAATACCACATCCAAGCCCCTAACGAAGAAATCACGCTTGCGATAGTCCAACGACGGCATGATCGAGTATCCCTTCCGATATTTGCCGCCAAACACCACTTCTTGGCGTACGCCCGTCTGTATATCTTTATACATATGTGAATAGGTAAACCCGAACATCAAACGATCCGCCCATTTCTTATCCACGAAACCGATTTTCCCGATAACGGCCTCGTTATGATACGTATCATGAAAACGCTTCACATGCTCGATCTTTTTCTTATTGATCGCTCCGGTCGTAAAGTCCTTCACCGGAGTATCCACATAGTAATTATTATCCGAATAATTCTGAAAAACGTTGATCTCATACGTGAGTCCGCTCCGGAAAGTTTGTCCGAAGTTCACATAAGATTTATGCGTATTGAAAGACCCGTATGAATAAGAAGCATCCAAGAACCATTTGTCCCGGTTCTTCTTGGTGATGATATTGATAACACCTCCGATAGCGTCTGTTCCGAAACCCACCGGTACCACACCCTTATAGACCTCTATACGCTCGGCATAATTCACCGGAATGTTATTCAGTCCGAAAGAACTGCCGACACCTTCTTGCGGAACCCCATCGATAAAGATCTTGATATGCTTGCCGGTAAATCCATCCATCATCAGTTGCATATCCGAGCCGACACCGCCGGACTCCCGGATCTTCATTCCGGGCGCTTGAGCCAAGGCTTCACTCAAGTTCTGGGTTGAATTTTGCAAGGCTTTCGTATCGAGGGCCACGGCATTGAACGCAGAACGCTTGAGCCGGGTCACGCCATTAGAAACGACAACCACCTCATCCAACTCCGTAGCTTGAGGGCTGATTACCACATTCATCTTCGTCCGTTCCCCACGCATCAGTTTCACGGGTTTCTCTACCGTCTTATATCCGATAGCCGATACTACTAATGTATATTCTCCCGCGGGAGCTTGAAGATGATAGATACCTTCCTCATTCGTAGTCCCGCCGTAATTCGTACCTTTTAGATAAACGGTAGCGAAATCCACGGTTGTTTTTTCCGTGGACAGGACTTTACCCGATATCATTGTTTTATGTTGAGAAAAAGCCGAGATGGAAATAAGCAACAGTAAAAAGGAGAGGAAAAGCCCTCTGATTTTCTTCATCATCATTTAATCAATTATGTTATTTAAAACGTTGCAAAGTTACGATCAGAGACTACAGCCCCACAATACCTAAGAATGGGTAAAATCACATTAAAAATCCACGGAGGTATACCAAACAATCCCCTTATTCAGGTAATTGGATGTATGGAGTAAGTTCGTAAAATTGAGTTATGTCAAATTTTAAATCTATTTAAACCCAATCGCAAGTTTTTGAGAGACATTTTCTTAATAAACTTCAAAAAGGTTAACTATATTTGCGAGAAACAGATGTTTAATTTTAATTCTTTATCACCATGACAGACAGAAGAACATTTTTGAGAAACATTTCATTACTTACTTTAGGGGGCATAGCCAGCCAAAAAGTAATGGCTTCAAATCCCACCAGATCCATACCCGCCACGGATGCGGTATCCTCGGCAACCGCCGGGAAAAAGATGGGATTGCAAACCTATTCGCTCGGACAGGAGTTACTGCAAGATATGCCTAACGGGTTGAACCGATTGGCAAAAGCGGGATATACCGATCTGGAGATTTTCGGATATAGGGAAGACACTGGTAAATTCGGTGATTATAATCCTAAAAATACGACATTCATCGCCTCCAAGGATTATAAGAAAATGGTGGATGATGCCGGTTTGAGAATCAGTAGCTCACACCTGACCCCTTCTCTTCGTGAGTACACGAAAGAGAATATGCCCAAATTCGACGAGTTCTGGAAAAAGGCAACCGATATCCATGCCGAGCTAGGTGTTAGTTGTATGGTACAACCGAGTTTACCCCGTATCGAAAACGAGGATGACGCCAAAGTAGTATCGGAGATCTTCAACCGTGCCGGAGAGATCACGAAGAAAGCCGGAATCCTATGGGGTTACCATAATCATAGCAATGAGTTCAAACGGGTATTGAAAGCCGGCGAGAAACCGGAACAGAACCCGAATCCGTGGGCACCTCCTAAAGGTACTTATATCGAGGAGTTATTCCTAAAAAATACCGATCCGGATAAGGTTATGTTCGAGTTGGATGTATATTGGGCCGTTATGGGGCAGCAAGATCCCGTGGAATGGATGGAGAATTATCCGAATCGTTTTAAGTTATTGCACATCAAGGATCGTTGGATCATCGGTGATTCCGGTATGATGAATTTCCCGAATATATTCAAAAAAGCGTACGAGATCGGTATCCTCGGCTACTACGTGGAACTGGAAGGTGACAAAAAAGGCCGTACCCAGTTCGAGGGCGTAGAGAAGAGCGCCGCCTATTTGCAAGCCGCTCCGTTCGTTAAATAAAACATCCCGATTTATCCCATAAAAAAGACAGTGTTTCCGTAGGGCGATCATACGCTTGGGAACACTGTCTTTTTATTTATTTTGCCTTCAAAAAAACACGTACGTCTTTTTTCGGAAACACGTACGTGTTTTTCACGAAACACGTACATGTTTTTTCAAAGGGCATTACATGATTAAAAGCTCATCTTTACACCGGCAAAATAACTTCTCGGGCTAGCCGGGCCATAGATATAGGAGGAATCCCGGTTCTTACCTTGGTCAAAGTCGGATTGGTAAGCGTTGAACAGATTCTGCACGCCCCCATTTACTTCTAGTTTCAGCTCTTTGTAAAGCGGGAACTCATACGCAAGCTTGATATTCATATCAAAGAAATCCGGAGTCTCCACCGCCTTATCCAAAGGTATATATCCCGCCAAATGCTGCACCAACATACTTCCCGTATAGGTTCCCGACAGGGAAGCCGTGAAACGTTTGAAAGGCGTGAGAGTAGCCGTAAAATAACCATAGATATCCGGCGTACGGAACATCTTTGTCTCGGCTGGCACATTCTCGTCATCGCTCCATTTCTCGGCCTCTTTATAACGGCTTCGCTGGAAAGTAGCGCCCGCTTGCAAAGATAGCCATGAAGTTAACACCGACTTTCCTTCCAAGGTTAATCCCATCACTTTCGCCCCGGAACCGTTACGACGTTCCTTAATCAGATTGCCTTGCTCATCTTTCCCAATATCTTCCAAGACAAACACATCACTTAAGCTGGTGTAAAAACCTTCCACCAAGAAGTTCAACTGGATACCATTCTTAAAACGATGGTAAAAATCGACCGAAGCACTCAAGCTCTGCGATTTCTCCTCGGATAAATCTTTCGCACGCTGGATCATAGCGACCTCTCCGCCGACCGCCGAGATATGCATATCCTCATCGAACGCTTGCGGGGCACGGAAACCACTGGAATAACTAGCCCGGATATTGATATCTTCCGTCGGGTTAAAACGGATATTCGCACGAGGGCTGAATATTACATGATCCATCATATTATGTTTATCCAAACGACCGCCAATCAAGAAGCTCCATCGCTTATTTTTCCACTCATTCTGCAAAAATGCGCTCTCGATATGCACCTTCTGATTCGTAAAGCGATTATACCCGATCATCTCGTCCTTCAAATGATCGAAACTATACTCCAAACCGGCAGTCAAATCCGATGGCATAAACAAAAATTTATCAAAACTATAAGCATATTGCGTACCGGCCATAACCATCAGGTCCGTAGTCTTGCCGTAAGCGTTCGGATCTTGGTTCGTCCCGTAATAACTATCCCGGTCCGTATTTTGGGCAGAAGTGAAAACACTCCATTTATGTTTGTAATCCTTGGAGAAAAGATCGAATTTCAGACCTCCTCCATCAATCGAATGCTCCAACTGTTCGGCGATATCCGCTTCATGAGGCGGACGATCCAACAGATTTCCTCCCCTGCGGTATTCATTCATATGATGATACTCGAATGTCAATTTACTATAAGTACTCGTTTTCAGGTACGAACGGAAACCAACTGTTTGATTCTTCAATTTAGGCAACTCCGTAAAACCATCTCCATCCTGATCAAAACCGGAACGATGACGGTTCTGGCCAAAAAGATATAAGCCCGCTTTCCCATTTTCCGAAACCAAAGAGGCATTTAGGGTCGTATTATTATCGAAAGCAGATGTCCCGCCAATCGAGGTTAACGTATGCGACAATTCCCCGGAATTTCTCAAGGGCTCCTTCGTAATGATATTAATTGTCCCGGCGATAGCGGACGAGCCGAACAGTGCCGATCCCCCTCCTCGCATCACCTCTACCCGCTCGATCATATTCGCCGGTATTTGCTCAAGCCCATATACGCCGGATAAAGCGCTGAATATGGGACGTGAATCAATCAGTATTTGGGTATAAGGTCCGTCTAATCCATTGATCCGGACTTGCTGGAAACCGCAATTCTGGCAATTCGTCTCCACCCGTACACCCGGTTGGAAATTTAGTCCCTGTGCCAAATTCACCGCATTGGTCGTAGTAAAAACCTTCGCATCCAATACATTCACTAATGTGGGAGCCAACCGGCGGGAAGTTTCCGCACGATTCGCAGATACCACCACGCCATCCAAGGCGATCTGGTCTTCTTCCAGTTCTACATTAATCTCTAAGGTTTTTCCTTTCTTTAGGCTCACTTCTTTAGAGACAGTCTTATACCCGAGCGCTTTATATTCCAGCGTAAATTTACCTTCCGGCAGATTCTTCAGGAAATAATGTCCCGAGTTATCGGTGGTCGTACCGATCGTGGTACCTTTTAACAATACGTTGATAAAGGGAAGATGTTCCCCTGTTTTCTTATCCAATACATGTCCGAAAACATTTGCGTCTGAGTCGTTTAGACGGTCCTCTCCCGTGGCCTGAGCTACCGTTAGGGCACAGCACAGGCATAGTATAAAGATGAAAAATTTATTCATTTTAATTTATTCTGATAAGTAATACAATGTTATTAATCTCACAATATCAGAATATGGGAGGAGCCCGAAGCGTACGTCTTCCCCGGAAGGGAACGATATAGTCCGGATAGACCGGAGCGAAAGATAAGTTACGGATAAAGGAATAAAAAGCCGCCAGCAGAATAGCGACGAAAGCCGCACCTGTTATCTGCAAGACAGATAACTGATGAAGCAACTGAAACTCGGCGTAGCCATGTTCATGGTCCGGACGACCATCGTCCGTTTTATGATACGGGTGAGAATGGACGATCGTTACCCCGTTGACAATATGAACGTGAGTAAACGCAATAATACATCCCAAATAGGCTATGAACAGCGCAGGGAGTAATATCCTCAGATATTTTCTTAATCTATCCATCTCTTTTCTCTCGATCGCAAATATAGTAATATAACCGATAAAAGAGATACGCTGTTCAAAAATTACCTATTTGTAGGTACTTTCCTCAATCAAGTACGCCACGTACCCGATCTTCAAAGGCCGAAAGGGCCGCTTTGGCGCCTTCTCCCATAGAAATAATGATTTGCTTAAAGGGTACGGTGGAAACGTCGCCCGCTGCATAAATACCCGGGACATTCGTCCGGCAATGTGCGTCAATCACGATCTCACCGGGACGATTTGTTTCGACAATCTCCTTAAAGACACCACTATTAGCGGCTAAGCCGATTTGAACAAAAATACCGTCTAAATGAATAACACGCTCTTCCCCAGTCTTACGATCCTTTGTACGGATACCGGTTACCTTGTCGCCATTTCCAACCACCTCGGTTGTTTGTGAACTAACAAAGATCTCGACATTCGGCAAACTCTTCGCTTTCTCTTGCAAGACTTGATCCGCTTTTAACCCATCCATAAACTCCAAAACGGTTACTTTCGAACAGATCCCCGCCAAATCAATAGCCGCCTCGATACCGGAATTTCCACCGCCAACCACGGCAACATGTTTTCCCTTATAAAACGGACCGTCGCAATGAGGACAAAAAGCCACTCCACGCCCTATATACTCTGCCTCACCCGGTACATTCAATTTACGCCAGCTAGCGCCCGTAGCGACAATAACCGCCGGAGCCTTGAATATCTCACCTCCAGCCGTAGATAAAACCTTCTCGTTTCCTTCTATCGTTACCTTCTCTATACGACGATGCTCCAGCAGGTCAATCGGATATTGCCGCATATGCAAGCGCAGATTGTCAGCCAACTGGGTACCTGTTGTCTCCGGAACTGAAATCAGATTCTCAATTCCTACCGTCTCCTTCACCTGCCCGCCGATACGCTCCGCCACGACAGCGACACTCAGCCCCTTTCGTGCGGAATAAATAGCGGCAGAAGCACCAGCCGGACCCCCACCGACCACAACCACGTCATATCGTTTTACCGTCTTCTCCGTTAGGCTCTCATTGATTCCATACTGAGCTTCCAGCTTCGATAACAATTCACCGAATTCCCCACGTCCTACATGGATCAGTTTTCCATCCGCAAAGACAGAGGGGACGCCTTGTATCTTCAAGGCATCAACTTCCGCCTGATTGATAGCCCCATCTACCATCTCATGATGGATCTGAGGATTTAAAGTCGTCATAGCGTTTAATGCCTGTACCACATCCGGGCAATTCGTACAAGTCAAAGAGACATAGGTCGTCAGATGTATCGGGCCATTCAAGGCTTTAACACGATTACAAATGCTCTCGTCCGGAAAATTCTTGCCTTTCCCATCTGAATTCAAGATCGCCAACAGCAAGGAAGTAAACTCGTGTCCATTAGGTACTCCACGAAACTTAATCCCCGTTTTCGCTCCATCCTTTAATAAAATGAATTCCAATTCCTCCCCATCAGATACTTGCATAGATATTTTATCCGAACAAGAGGCAACATCACCTAATAAATCCAACAATTCCTGTCTACTTTCATGCGCAGGAGAGATCGATATATCAAAGGTATAATTCGCATTTAACCCTGCGAATATACCTTTTAATTGTTCTTTTAATGTTGATTCTAACACGATCTATACTCTTAATTATTTAGATTTTCCCTACCAAGTCAATGCTAGGTTTCAAGGTAGCCTCCCCTTTCTTCCATTTAGCGGGACAAACCTCACCATCATGTGAAGCGACAAACTGAGCGGCTTCAACTTTACGAAGTAACTCGGAAGCGTCACGACCGATATTGTTATCATGAATCTCGGCCACTTTGATCTTTCCTTCCGGATTTACCAAGAAAGTGCCACGGTATGCCATACCCTCTTCCTCAATCATCACACCAAACGCACGACTCAGTGCTCCAGTGGGATCCGCCAACATCGGATATTGGATCTTACGGATAGTCTCGGAAGCGTCATGCCAAGCTTTATGTACAAAATGAGAGTCTGTACTTACAGAGTAAATTTCTACTCCCATTGATTTAAACTGCTCATACTTTTCAGCCATATCGACCAACTCTGTTGGACAAACAAATGTAAAATCGGCCGGGTAGAAGAAAAAGATAGCCCACTTACCCAAGACGTCCTCGTTGGTTACAGTCTTGAAATTACCATTTTGGAAAGCTTGTACTTTAAACTCCGGAAGTTGAGAATTAATAATCGGTTCCATACTTGTTTCTATTTTTAAATGAATACTATTTGTTTTTATTTCCGATACAAAAATATAACATATTTCTTCATTAAAACAATTTTCCTAATCGATATATTTTATGAGGTTATAGATAATACTTTATCAATCAATAAAAAGGGCCTATCCTCACGGATAAGCCCTTCAATATCTTGGGTTTTGGATTACTACATAATTAGCGATTATAATTTACTTTATATACTTAATTGATTCTTTTGTATCCGTATACGGCACGGTCTCCCAATTCCTCCTCGATACGAAGCAGCTGGTTATATTTAGCCATACGGTCCGAACGACTTAATGATCCCGTCTTGATCTGTCCGCTATTGGTAGCGACAGCGATATCGGCGATCGTAGCGTCTTCCGTCTCACCGGAACGGTGTGAAGTAACGGTCGTGTATCCATGACGGTGAGCCATCTCGATAGCGTTCAGTGTCTCCGTCAAGGAACCGATCTGATTTACCTTGATCAAGATTGAGTTACCGCAACCTTCTTTAATACCCCTTGAAAGGAACTCTACATTTGTCACGAACAAATCATCTCCGACTAATTGGCAATGGTTACCAATACGATCTGTCAGTTTCTTCCAACCAGCCCAATCATTCTCACTCATACCATCCTCAATGGAATCGATCGGGTATTCGTTGATCAGCTTTTCCAGATAATCCACTTGTTCGTCGGAAGTACGTTTCACTCCTTTTTCTCCTTCAAACTTCGTGTAATCGTAGATTCCATCCTTATAAAACTCAGAAGAAGCGCAATCCATACCGATCATCACATCCTTGCCCGGTTCATAACCAGCCGCCTTGATAGCGGCGATAATTGAGTTCAAGGCATCTTCCGTACCTTCCAAATTCGGGGCGAAACCACCCTCATCACCAACAGCGGTACTTAACCCACGATCGTGCAATACCTTTTTCAACGCATGGAATACCTCAGCGCCCATACGTAAGCCTTCCTTGAAAGAAGCGGCACCTACCGGACGAATCATAAACTCTTGGAAAGCGATCGGAGCGTCGCTATGCGAACCGCCATTGATTATATTCATCATCGGAACAGGCATCACGTAGGTATTCGTTCCACCAATATATCTATATAAAGGAATATCCAAATAATTTGCGGCAGCTTTCGCTACAGCTAAAGAAACGCCAAGGATAGCGTTCGCACCTAGTTTCGATTTAGTTTTCGTACCGTCTAAAGCCAACATCGCATGATCGATACCTATCTGATCCAAGGCAGACATCCCCTTTAATGCCGGAGCGATAATCGTATTGATATTCTCAACCGCTTTCAATACGCCTTTACCACCATAACGCTTCTTGTCGCCATCACGCAACTCCAAAGCCTCGTTCTCACCGGTGGACGCACCGGAAGGCACAGACGCACGGCCCATAACGCCGGACTCTAGTAAAATATCAACCTCTACTGTCGGGTTACCTCTTGAATCTAGGATCTCACGTCCTGTAATCTTTTCTATTTTCATTGCTTCTACGTTTTTTAAACTGACGCAAATATAGATGGATTACTAGAACCGTGAAATCACCACAAATTGCTATTTTCGCCTCAATAATACCTGAATGTAGGTAGAGGCTACAACACTCCCGCCCGTACCCGGCTCAAAGATTCGGGTGTCATCAATAAATACGAGGCGATATGATTGACAGAAGCACGCTTCGCTACTTCCGGATATTCCTGTTGAAAACGCAGATAACGTTTTCTTGCCGACTCAAAACGCCAAGAGTCCGCTTTCTCTTGCGAAAGCATCAAAGCCCACTCCAGTATTTTCTGGTACAATCTATTAATAGCTAAAGATGTTTTCAATAAATCGCTAAATTCCGAAAAAGAGATCCGGTGATAAACCGTCGGTTCCAATGCCTCGATTAATAAACGCGTCGGTTCTCTTTGGAATGTGCTGGCTATACAAATAACGATATTTCCCTCACAGGAGAAATGCTCGGTAATATCACGTTTATTCTTATAGTAAAACTGGCGTAATAATCCCGATTCCACATAATATAAATATTTAGATATTTGTCCGTTATCCAACAATAATTCTCCTTTCGCAGCCTTACTTGATTCTATGATCGAGGCCAGAGAATCCAAATCCGCATCGGGTAATGGATAAAAACGTTTGGATATCATTTCGGCTATTTCTTGTGGTGTCTTCATACTATTCATCATTTTCTGATCTATATCATTTTTTATCTCCTTACAAAAATAGATATTTGTTGCATATAACAAAACAAACACATATTAAATAGTCAAGGTTAGTCTAGGCAAAAAATTATTACTATCGTTTAAAAGCTAATCGGATTAGATTGTTTTCCCTGATTAGCTGTTGCATAATCGCAAGGCTTGATCGAGAGATCAGGCCTTGTTATTTTCTGGTTTGTAGCGAGAGAATATCGCTTTCGCATTATCTAAACGTTCTTTTGATAAGGGTTCCACCCCCTTTAACGGATAATCGAGACCTAATTGCTCATATTTATAGGTTCCCATCGTATGATAAGGCAATAATTCCACTTTGCGAACCACTTTATATGAACTGACATACCGAGCTAACGCCTCCAGCCACTCGTCATTATCCGTATATCCGGGGACAATAACATGGCGAATCCAAGTATCTATGCCACGTCTCTCCAATTCATCCAAGAACAGAAGCGTATTATCCTGCTTGACACCCGCCAGTAACGGATG
This sequence comes from Parabacteroides sp. AF27-14, assembly GCF_003635425.1. Classification (NCBI taxonomy): domain Bacteria; kingdom Pseudomonadati; phylum Bacteroidota; class Bacteroidia; order Bacteroidales; family Tannerellaceae; genus Parabacteroides; species Parabacteroides sp. AF27-14. Next base: position 19,428 of record NZ_QTLZ01000013.1, on the reverse strand, counting down.
TAAATCCGGGTTTAAGGTTTTGATGTCCAATAACACTAAGTCCGCATAATCCAAGACTTCCCAAGCTTTTGAGGTACATACGAAACCAGATGTGTCCAAAGCTGTGTGAAGACCTTGCTCTTGGCACAAACGGAAAAACTCTTTCAGAAACTCAGGTTGCAATAAAGGTTCCCCACCGGTAACAGTCACCCCCCCACGGGCGATAAAACTCTTATACCGTAAGACTTCCGTCAATAGCTCGCCGGGAGTCATCTGATATTTCACCTTCCCTTTCGGGTTCCAAGTATCCGGGTTATGGCAATACAGGCAACGCAACGGGCAGCCCTGCATAAAAACGACAAAGCGAATTCCGGGACCATCTACGGTCCCGAAACTCTCTAATGAATGTATCTTACCTTTTATCACTTACAGTGAATGGTTAATGGTTCTTGAAATAACATCCAACTGTTGTTCACGAGTCAGTTTCACGAAGTTTACCGCATATCCGGATACACGGATCGTAAGTTGCGGATATTTCTCAGGATGTTCCATAGCGTCGATCAACAAATCCTTATCAAATACGTTAACATTCAGATGCTGACCTCCATCCGGAGTAAAATAGCCATCCAATAAGCTAACCAGATTATTGATCTGCACTTCACGCTCCTTTCCCAACGTAGCCGGAGAAACAGCGAAAGTATAAGAGATACCGTCGTGCGCATGCTGGAATGGAAGCTTCGCTACCGAAGCTAGCGCAGCGATAGCACCTTTCGTATCACGACTGTTCATAGGGTTCGCGCCCGGAGCGAAAGGAGTTCCACCGATACGGCCATCCGGTGTCGTACCAGTCTTCTTACCATATACCACATTAGAGGTGATCGTAAGGATGGACTGCGTAGGTTTCGCATGGCGATAGGTCTCGTGCTGACGCAAATATTCCATGAACTTCTCGGTGATCTCTACAGCGATACTATCCGTACGATCGTCGTTATTACCGAAAGGAACATATTCTCCCTCACGTTCGAAATCAACCGCCAAGCCACGCTCGTCACGGATCACACGTACTTTCGTATCACGGATAGCAGCCAACGAATCGGCAACGATAGAAAGACCGGCGATACCTGTCGCACGGATACGCTCTACATCTCCATCGTGAAGCGACATCTCGAATGCCTCATATGCGTATTTATCATGCATATAATGGATTATCTTCAAGGCGTTCACATACACTTTCGCCAACCAGCGCATCATTTGCTCATACTTAGCCATCACCTCATCGTATTCCAGATACTCGCCGCGAACCGGCTCGAACATCGGGGCTACCTGTACGCCGCTGCGCTCATCCCGTCCTCCGTTGATCGCATATAATAAACATTTCGCCAAATTCGCACGGGCTCCGAAGAACTGCATCTGCTTACCGATCTTCATAGGAGAAACGCAACAAGCGATACCATAATCATCTCCATAATCCGGACGCATCAAATCGTCGTTCTCATATTGGATAGCCGATGTATCGATAGAGACCTTGGCACAGAAGCGTTTCCAGTTCTCGGGAGCGTTCTTAAACCACAGAACTGTCAAATTGGGTTCTGGTGCCGGACCTAGATTATATAATGTATGGAGATAACGATAGGAAGTTCTTGTTACCAAAGAACGGCCATCCACTCCTTGGCCGCCCAAGGACTCTGTTACCCAAACCGGATCACCGGAGAACAAATCATTGTATTCCGGCGTACGTAAGAAACGAACGATACGCAACTTGATGATCAGCTGGTCTACCAATTCTTGCGCCTCCTCTTCGGTCAACTTACCCTCACGGATGTCTTTCTCGATATAAATATCCAAAAACGTAGAAGTACGTCCGATAGACATCGCCGCGCCATCTTGGTCTTTTACCGCCGCCAGATAAGCTAAGTACACAAACTGAACTGCCTCACGAGCGTTTTGTGCCGGACGAGTCACATCAAAGCCATAGCTAGCGCACATTTTCTCGAACGCTTTCAAAGCCTTGATCTGTTCAGAAATCTCCTCACGGCTCTGGATGATCTCTTCCGTGATCTCTTGGATATCCAAACGATTCAAGAAACGCTTTTTCTCCTCGATCAAGATTGCCGTACCATACAGAGCGACACGACGATAGTCACCGATAATACGTCCTCTGCCATACGCATCGGGCAGACCGGTGATAATAGCCGAACGACGTGCGGCAATCATCTCTTCCGTATATGCGGAGAAAACGCCCTCGTTATGAGTTTTACGGTACTTCGTGAAGATCTCTTTCGTCATCGGGTCCAAATGATAACCATAAGCTTCCAAGCTATTCTCGACCATACGGATACCGCCCTTCGGGAAGATACCACGTTTCAGCGGAGCATCGGTTTGTAACCCAACGATAACCTCATTCTCCTTATCAATATAGCCCGGGCCATATACATCGATCCCTTGAGGTAATTTTGTCTCGGCGTCATAAACTCCCTTTTCCCTCTCGACCTTAAACATCTCGGTCAGCTTGTTCCAGACCTTACGGGTCTTCTCGGAAGAAGCGACTAAAAAGGAATCATCCCCTTCATAAGGCGTATAGTTACTCTGGATAAAATCTCTTACATTGATCTCTCTTTTCCAGGTCTCACCCTTAAAGTGATCCCAGCACTCATTCTCAAATTTCATAAACAATCTTATCTAATACCACATTTTTACCGCCGCAAAGGTAAAACTTTTATCCTCATGTTCCTGTAACATTTGCGACACCCCTCTAAAATCCCTATAAATAGGTATTAAAAATATACAAGAAGAAACGGGATAGTAATGCGATGCTTTGCACGAAGTCTCCATTTTATTCACTATCTTTGCCTACAGAACGTAAAAGTTAATCTGGATCAAACACATGAGAAATATCCTGTTTACCGTTTTATTTATAGGAATACTATCTTTAATCGCATCTCCTATCTCACTCGCGTCTAAATCTTTGCATAAGGCAAATATGATTAATTTGTCGAACAATGCCATTATTTGCATGCATCAAGATCCGGATGGCTATTTGTGGATCGGGACTTACGACGGACTTAACTTATACAACGGAAAAGATACGTATGTATATCGTTTCGAATTAAATAACAAAAACTCTCTTTGTAGTAATATCATTCACAAAATATCCGACGCAGAACCCGGCTTTTTATGGATATCAACCTCTTTAGGTATCAATAAATTCTCACTAAAAGAACGGAAAGTCACCGAGTCTTTCCCCGGATACATGGAATGCGATCTATTGGCCTCCGATTCATCCGGCATCACGCTCGCTATTTGTAAGGAAAACAGAATCTCTTGCTACACCCCATCTAGCGATGGGTTCCGGGACCTGCCGAGAGAAGGAGTAGGCCCTCAAACCGTACGTACCTTATTCGCCGGGACGGACGGACATTTTTATTTATTATTAGCCTCGGGCATACTGAAAAAGTTGACTCCGGATTTCTCCGATACTACTTTTAATTTGCTATCGGAAGAACGCCAATTCCATAATAAACCGATCTTATCCGCATTTTACGAGAATAATCATATTTTCATAGTAGATACCGACAATAAATTATATCGACAGCATGTAGACGGAAAGGGGAAAGAATTCCTGTTCGATCTGCCTGAAATGACAAAACAATATGGTAACATCATCAAGATATGCACCTTCCAATCCAATGTGTATATCGTTTTCCGTAACGGCAATATTCTAGACCTAAGCCAACCGGAAAACACGATAAATATGGGCATCGGTATCTTTTGCCTAATGAACGATAAAAGGCAGGAGATTCTCTGGTTGGGAACAGACGGGCAAGGTATACGGATGTTTTATGACAAACCCGATCTTTTCGGCTCTATCTTACTCAAGGATTTACCGATTAATATACAGAACCCCATACGTTCTTTATATACAGATGACGATCAATCCCTTTGGCTCGGGACAAAAGGAGACGGTATTGTCCGGATACAAGCGTATGACACTTACCATAACAAAAAGATGATCCCACAAAGTGCTATCACGCATTTTACCACCGCCGACGGCCTATCCAGCAACCGGGTGTATTGCTTCCAAAAAAGCGAGTACCATCCATGTATCTGGATTGGCACGGAAGGCCCGGGACTGACCTATTATTCGTATAAAGAGAAACGAATAAAAACGATACCGCAACGAGAAGGCACCACCCCTCTACGCTATGTCCACTCTATTTGCGAGGTAGATGATTCCACATTATGGCTAGCGACAACGGGTAACGGATTGCAAAAGGTTACCTTACATATAGATAAAGCCGTACCTACAATCGGGAAGGTACAAACCTTCCCGTTAAAAAACGGAAAGAACATCTGTAAAGAAATCCAATCGATGGTATATGACAACGACTCTACCCTGTTCCTCGGGAGCCGTGGCGGTTACGGAGTCATTCGTTTCAATATTTTCAATCAAGGATATGAATTCCTGCAAACCAACAATTTAAGAAACCCGGCCATTGGAGATGTGCTTTCCGTATGCCAGACCAAAGATTCCACGTTTTATGCAGGCGCCAGCTCCGGTCTCACCCGGATTAAATTCAGAGGGGGAAAGATACGTTTACGCCAATTCGATAAAAGCGACGGGATCGTAAACGACATGATCCATGGTATCCATGAGGGGAACGATAGCTGTATCTGGCTTAGTACCAATAAAGGTCTCACCAAATATAATCCCCGGAACAACTTTTTCCATAATTATCATCAGCCTTACTTTAGCGTCACGGAATTCTCTGATGACGCTTATTGGAAATGCCCATACTCCGAGCGTTTATTCTTTGGAGGCATCAACGGATTAGTCTGGGTAAATAAACAAACGGAGCCGGAGCATACCTATCAACCCGAATTAAGTTTCTTCGAGTTGCAAATGGATAAACAAATCCTTCCATTATATAAGGACATCAGCCGGAACGGTGTAACGGTTCCGGCTGATGTGCAATCGTTAACGATTGCGTTCGTCGCTCCGGATTACATCAACGGGGAGAATTACGAGTATTCGTATCAGTTGGTCAACTATAATTCCTCTTGGGAAAAATTGCAAAAGACAAACAAGGTAACTTTCATGAACCTACCGTACGGGGAATATTTGCTGAAAGTCCGTTATCGCAACGATGTCATTGATTCGTCGGCAAAAGAATACACTCTACCTATCAAGGTATTACCTCCTATTTATCTAAGCTCGTTAGCCATTTTCACGTATCTTTTTATCGGTACAGTTTTGCTCATCATCGCCACCTATCGTATCCATCACCAAATACTAAAGAAACAGAAGCAGATCGCAGACAAGATCAAGGAGGAGCAAAAAGAGAAGCTATACGAGTCCAAGCTGAATTTCTTTACCCACATTACGCATGAGCTATGCACCCCGCTTACCTTGATCAATGGCGTGGAGAATTATATCCAAGCCTATGCCGCCACCTCAAAAGACAAGACATTAGAAAAATACACTTCAGTCCTCCGGGAAAATGTAGAGGAACTGAACGGACTTATCCAAGAAATCCTTGATTTCCGGAAAGCAGAAGACGCAGGATTCAGTCATACGCACATCCGGAGAGTATCCGTATCCTCTCTTTTGCGAACTCAATTCGAATGGTTTTACCCACTATCCGAGCAACACCAAATCCAATTCAAGATCGATGCTCCCAAAGAGCTTTATTGGAATACGGATTCCGTCTATTTCAAGAAGATCCTAGCAAATCTGATTTCCAACGCATTTAAGTATACGGAAGACGGGGGCACGGTTCGTATCTCCTTACATGAGGAGGAGAACTTCCTCGTCCTTAAAGTTTACAACACCGGCAAAGGAATCGAGGAGGCAGACATGCAAAATATTTTCGACCGATATCGTATCCTTGGCACGATGGATAACGACGATAACAGGCAAAATACGGCACGGAATGGCCTCGGCTTATTTATCTGCCACAGCCTCGTACAATCCTTAGGTGGTAAAATCGACATAGAGAGTGAGGTCGGCCAATATGCTGAATTTACAGTTACCTTACCTTTTGGCATCGTAGAGGAGAGCTCAGACGACACGATAGACGAAGATATTCCCGTATCGCTTCCTTCCCCAAACACGGATATACAAAAGCCGCAAATCTCACATACGGCACAAAAAGAGACGGAAGATAAACCGATGATACTCGTTATCGACGATCATAAAGACATCGTCTGGCTAATCACGGAAACCCTCTCTTCCGAATATCAGGTTCAGGAAGCTTATAATGCGGAGGAGGCTCTGGAATTCCTCAAGCAATACACTCCCTCCCTTATCATCACCGATATCATGATGCCTAATATCGACGGATTGGAATTGATCTCTCTTATCAAGGAAAATAGATATACCCGTCATATCCCGCTTATTATCGTATCTGCCAAAATATCAGACCAAGAGCAAGCGGCAGGACTTAATATAGGAGCGGATGCCTATCTAACCAAGCCTTTCTCGCCAACAGTTCTCCTATCCGTCGTGAACCGATTGATGACAAATCAAAGAGAATTAAAAGAGTATTTCTATTCTCCGGAAAGTGCTTATCAATATACGGAAGGGCAATTATTACATCAAGAAGACAAGGAATTCCTTGACGCCGTAACCGCTATCATCAAAGAAAATGTCAGCAAGGAAGGACTCGGTCCCGAGCTGGTAGCGGACGCACTGAATATAAACACCCGCATCTTATATCGCCGTTTCAAGAAAATATCTACCATGACGCCGAGTGATTTTATAAAGGATTATAGGTTAAACTATGCAGCGCAATTACTCGTAAATACCAACATGAGCGTTCAGGAAATTATTTATAATGTAGGGATTTCTAACAAATCATACTTCTATAGGGAGTTTGCCCGTAAATATAACATGACTCCTAAAGAATACCGCACAAAAGAGGCATAAATCATTGATTCCTAAATAGTGTCATAATCAACCAAAAGAGTATCATAATCTGCCATATGCATTTCATGACACTTCTTCGGTATTTCAAAGCACTCTTCAATTCGTTAAGACCTATTAATATTGCTGTCGAATAACAAAGCAAACCGCTTGTGTGTATTCTTCCTTCGGGAAGCACATTATTAACTTTTAATTTAATGTTTTTATGAAAAAAAAGAGTGAAGGTAAGACGAGGAAATGCCTGACTTTATTAGGTGGACGAACCTCTTTGTTACTTTGTTTATCTTTAATGTTTCAGTCCTCTTATGCGGCCGAAGATTCTACTGTTCCTGAAATGGGAAACATGGAGATTCATCAGATCGCACAGCAAAGTTCAACCATTAAAGGTGTAGTAAAAGACCAAAAGGGTGAACCTCTGATTGGCGTTAGTATTGTTGTGAAAGGAACCACGAACGGAACAGCTTCGGACTTTGACGGAAATTTCACCTTGGATGTGCCGGATAACAGCACATTGGTATTTTCCTTCATCGGCTTCAAATCCCAAGAAGTTCGTTATACCGGGCAAAAAACATTGAACATAGTCTTAGCTGAAGACTCTGAGACACTAGACGAGGTCGTAGTCGTAGGTTACGGTTCCCAAAAGAAAGGTGAGATCACCTCATCCGTAACCAGCGTAAAAGCCTCCGACTTTAACAAGGCACCGGTAGTGAACCCGATGCAATTGGTGGAAGGACGTGTAGCTGGTCTGACTGTATCACGTGGTAGCACCGACCCGAATGGCGAGGTAAAAGTGCAGATGCGTGGCGCCTCTTCTTTGAAAGGGAGCAATGAGCCTCTGGTTATTATTGACGGTATGCCGGGTAATATGACTTCTTTGAACGCTATCGCACCCGAGGATATCGAGGCGATCGACGTATTGAAAGACGGTTCCGCAGCCGCTATCTACGGAACCCGGGGTAATAACGGTGTGATCATCGTCTCCACGAGACGTCCGCAAGCCGGAACTACTCAAGTGGATTACTCAGGATATATCATGCACGAGGCGGTTTATAAACGACCGGAAATCTTAAATGGAGACGAGTTCGTCGCTTATGGCAAAGAAACTAACAACGCCAATATCCGCGACTTTGGTGGACGGGATAACCATTACGACGCTTTATTGAATAAGAGTAATTTCACCCATGTACACAACTTGACCGCTACAGGTGGTAATGGTAAGACAAACTATCGCGCTTCTTTAAATTACAAAAAGAATGATGGTATGATCCGTAACACCAGCCGTGAAACGATCAATGGCTCTATCGCCGTGAACCACCGTGCGTTTGATGATAAACTACAGCTTTCTTTCAATCTAGCAAACTCTTTCGTGAAAGTGGACGCAGTTTCCGATGATGTGGATAAGGTAGGAGATATCCCTAATTACGGCATATTATACCAGGCGATCCGTATCAACCCGACGATGCCTATTTATAAGGAAGACGGCTCCTTCTGGGAAACTTACAGCGGTTACGAAGATTTCAACCCGGTAGCCCGCATATACCAGCGTACCAAGAAAAAGGAATTCAAGAATTTATTGGCGAACTTCAAGGCTCAATATGAGATTATCCCCGGTTTGACAGCCGCCGCTTTCTTCGCTATGGAGAAGAACGACGCGTTAACTAACGATTATAGTATGCGTGAGGAATATAGCCAACATAAAGACGGTACAAACGGACGCGCCAAAAAAGAATATTATCAGAATACCAACCGTACCACTGAATGGACAGCAAACTACAATACTTCCATCAACGGCGTACACAATATTACCGGTTTGCTGGGATACAGTTACCAAGATTTTGAATACGAGCAATTCAGCGCCGAGAACAAGAACTTCTTGACGGACGTATTCGGTACCAATAACCTAGAAGCCGGCGGTTACCTAAAAGATGGTAAGGCCGAGATGAAGAGTAAAAAAGAGACCAGCAAACTGATCGCCTTCTTCGCCCGCGCCAACTATAATTACGACGGTAAATACATGGCCAGCGCCTCTATCCGCCGTGAGGGTTCCACGAAGTTCGGAGCGAACAACAAATGGGCTTGGTTCCCCTCTGTCAGCGCAGGCTGGATGATCTCTCGTGAGGACTTCATGGAGAGCCAAGAAGTGTTCGACGTATTGAAATTCCGTGCCGGTTTCGGTATCACGGGTAGTTTGCCTACCGATCCGTATATGTCTCTCGCTACCTACGGTACAGGCGCTGGAGCTTGGAACGCTTACACCGGTTCATGGCTAACCGCCACTTACGGTCCGAATATCAACCCGAATCCAGATTTGAAATGGGAGAAGAATGAATCCTTGAACGTAGGTTTCGACTTCGGCTTGCTAGGTGGACGCCTAAATGGTACGATCGATTGGTATAGTCGTACGACTCGCGACTTGATCAGTAGCTACAATGCCCAACAGCCATCTTTGATCTACAACACGATCACCACCAACGTAGGCACGATGAGAAATAGAGGTATAGAATTAGCATTAAACGCAGAGGTCGTAAAGACTAAGGATTTCTCTTACACGGCTAATTTCACGTTCTCATACGAGAATAATAAATTGACATCTTTGTCTAACGACGTGTACAAATCTTCTTACGAGGATCAATATGACCTGCCCTCTCCGGGTAACCCGGGCAAGGCTTACCGCCTACAAGAAGGACAGCCGATCGCATCATTCTTCGGTTATGTATGCGATGGCATCAACCCGGACGGAACTTGGAATCTTCGCGACATAGACGGAAAGGAAGGTCTGTCTGACGCTGACCGTACCTTTATCGGTAACGGTTTGCCGAAATTCAAGGCTGGTTTGCAGAACACGTTTACCTATAAGAACTTTGACTTCAGCTTCTTCCTGCGCGGTATGTTTGATTATGACGTATTGAACGAGGGTGCTATTTATTTCGGAACGACTGTCAATATCGATCAGTCTGGCACAAACGTATATAAGGATGCCTTGAAGAACAAGGTAACAGAGCAACCATTGTTCTCTTCTTATTATCTAGAGAAAGGGAACTTCTTGAAGATCGATAACGTGACACTAGGTTATACATTCAACTTCAAAAATAATAAATATGTGCGCAACTTACGTATTTATGGTAATGTCACCAATCTTGCGACTATTACAGGATACTCAGGTTTAACCCCTGACGTAAACGTAACAGGACTACAAGCAGGTATAGAGAAGCGCGGATCTTATCCCACCACCCGTACCTTCACGTTTGGCGTTAATTTTGGATTCTAATTAAGTAACAATAGATTTAAGACAATACAATGAAAGCTTTAAAAAATATATGCGCAATTTCATTATTGCTGGGAGCTACCGCATTTACCTCTTGTACGGACCTGACAGAGGAAATACATAGCTCGGTAATCGCTGAAAATTATTACAACAATGCAGGCGAGGTAATGGCCGCCATGATGCGTCCATGGGGGCACTTCTGTGGAACCATGCAAGTAGCCCAATCGCCTTGGTCATGTAACGAGTTATCTTCCGACGGTGCCGCATGGCCTCAAAAAGGTCGCCACGGCTATGACAATGGAGACTGGATTCGCCTACACCGCCATCAATGGATTCCTACGGATGGTCAAGTAGTGGATGCTTGGAAAAAATTATTTGAAGGTATCGGATATGCTAACAACTTCCTTACAGATACAGAGAATATAGATTTTGAAGCACTCCAAGTTCCAATGTCTAAAGCACAAGCACAAGCGGAGATGCGTGTATATCGCGCTTACTGTTATTGGTATGTGATGGATATGTTCGGTACGGCTCCAATTTGCGAGAAAATCGGTGAAATCAATCCTTCCTCCAAATCTCGCGCAGAGTTATTCGCTTGGATCGAAAAAGAGTTAAACGAGAGTATTCCTTCTTTGTCAGAGAGTAAAACAGAGACCTACGGACGTGTATCCAAATGGGGGGCTTACGCATTATTGGCTCGTCTCTATTTGAATGCGGAAATTTATACTGGACAAGCACGCTGGGATGATTGTATCGCTGCTTGCGATGAATTAGCTAAGGGAGGTTTCGCATTGGATAAGAAGTGGAATGACACTTTCCGTGCGGATAACGACAAGCGATCTACCGAGATCATCTGGTCAATCGTGTATGATGAAGTATATGCCAAAGGAATGGGCTGGTATCAACGTTGGTTGCATTACGCACACCAAACTGGCTGGGATTTGCAATCCGGGCCTTGGAACGGTCTGGTGACACAACCTACCTTCTATGACTCATTTGCTGATAACGACTTGAGAAAGGTGGAAGGCTTCTTGATCGGTAAGCAATATCCTCGCAAAGTGGATGAAAACGGTAATTACTACTACGACACGACCGCAGAGCCTTTGAAAGGTTCAGAGGAGTACAATGGGCAGGATTTGGTATTCGTAAACTACATTAAGTCCATGACCGAGGGCGAAGAAAACAGCGGCGCTCGCTCTATCAAGTATGAGATCCAACCGGGTACTACCGGCGATATGAACAACGACTGGGTGATGTTCCGTTATTCCGAGGTTATCTATAACAAAGCGGAGGCCTTGATGCGTAAGAACGGGGGCAAAGCAACGCAAGAAGTGGTAGATATGATCAACAGCGTTCGTCAACGTTCTTTCAAGGCAGAGGATTGGGAGAAAGCGAAATATACGACCGCTACTCTGACCATGGATGAGTTCTTGGCCGAAAAAGGTAGAGAGTTTGCTTTCGAAGGAATCCGCCGTACAGACTTGGTTCGTTTCAACAAGTTCGTAACCACTTCTTGGTGGGACAAGACTGCATCCAACGAACCAAAGCGTAATATCTTCCCTATTCCGCAAAGACAATTGGATGCTAACGCAAACTTATCTCCGAACGAGGCTAACTCATTGTTCTAAATATCAACTAAGTATAGTAGAAATCCATTATTAACAAATTAGCACTTGACAATGATAGAGGACTACTATACTTATTGATCTGAAAATATAAAAGGTTACCTTTGTCACTATCAAAGGTTATCCTTGGAACTATCAAAGGTGGCCTTTTATGTTTCATCCTTTTCTAACTAATTGATACGACATGATAAATCTCAAGAAATCGATGTGTTGCCTTTTTCTGGCAGCCAGCTCAACAGTAGCGATCGCACAGACCAATGTAGTTGATCTTGTAAACCCGATCATCGGGACAAATGGAATGGGACATACGTTCCCGGGCGCTTGCGTACCCTTCGGACTCGTGCAACTCAGTCCGGATACGGATACCATACCGCACAACGTAGACGGTAAATACCAGCCACGTTCCTACGAGTATTGCGCCGGCTACCAACATAAGGATAGTAGCATCGTAGGTTTCAGTCACACCCACTTCAGCGGTACCGGCCACTCCGACCTAGGAGACATCTTGATTATGCCTACCACCGGAACGTTGAAGCTAAATCCCGGTACAGCCACGAATCCCGATGGCGGTTACCGTTCCCGCTTCTCGCATGACACCGAGATATCCCGTCCCGGATACTATGAGGTGATGCTCGCCGATTATGGCGTAAAGGCGCAACTGACCACCACCCAACGGGTCGGCATCCACAAATACACATACCCTACGAACAGTGAGAACCAACGCATTATCCTTGATATGATTCACGGGATCTATAACTATGACGGCAAAGTTCTTTGGACCAATATTCGTGTAGAGAACGATACGCTGGTAACCGGCTATCGTATTACAAACGGTTGGGCACGTACCAACTATACTTATTTCGCCATGTCTTTCTCCAAACCGATCACGCATTACGGATGCGAAGAGAAAGCGAAAGTTAATTATCGGGGCGGTTATGCCAAGTTCAACATGAAAGAGGACTTCCCGGATATCGGAGGACGCAAGATCGTCGCTTATTTTGATTTCGATCCGAAAACATCTGATGAGTTGGAAGTGAAAGTCGCCCTTTCCGGAGTCAGCACCGAGGGAGCCTTAAAAAATCTACGTGCCGAGGCTTCCGGAGCGGACTTCGACCAATTAGCCGCCAAAGCCTCCGATACTTGGAATAAAGCGCTCTCCGTCATCGACGCAAAAGGAAGCGATGACCAATTGGCTATGCTTTACACCTCCTTGTATCACACGATGATCAATCCTTGCGTATACACAGACGTTGACGGTCAATACCGCGGACTCGACCATAATATCCATCAAGCGGACGGATTCACGAACTATACCGTATTCTCCGTATGGGATACGTATCGTGCCCTACATCCCCTGTTCAATATCATCAACCGACAAGTTAACACGGATATCGCCAAATCCATGTTGAAACATTGCGAGCAAAGCGTTCATCATGCCTTGCCGATCTGGAGCCATATGGCAAATGAGAACTGGTGCATGATCGGTTATCACTCCGTCTCTGTCTTGGCGGATGCTATCGCCAAAGGATTACCGATTGATAAAGACGCCGCGTTAAAAGCGATGATCAGCAGTTCTACGATTCCGTATTATGAGGGAACCAAAGAGTTTATGGAATTAGGTTATGTTCCTTTAGATCGCAACGGTAGCGCAGGCTCCTTGACTTTGGAGTATGCTTATGATGATTGGACAATCTATAATACAGCTTTATTAGCGGGAAACCGATCCGTGGCCGATACCTATAAAAAGCGTGCGTCCAATTACGCGAATGTATTCGATACCTCGATCGGATATGCCCGTCCCCGTTATACGAATGGTAAATTCAAAGAGGACTTCAGTTTGTTAAGCACGCACGGTGAAGGGTTTATCGAGGGAAATGCCTTGAATTATTCCTTCTATGTCCCTCAAGATGTCAATGGTATGATTCAGTTGATGGGAGGCGAGCAAGCATTCATCACTAAAATGGATTCCTTATTCACGATGCATCTTCCTGATGAGTTCTTTGCCGAGACCGAAGACGTAACCAAAGAAGGATTACTAGGAGGTTATGTACACGGCAACGAACCCAGCCATCACATCCCATTCTTATACACATGGACCAGCCAGCCTTGGAAAACCCAATACTGGCAACGTGAGATCATGAATAAGATGTATCGCAACAATATCGACGGCCTTTGCGGTAACGACGACTGCGGCCAGATGTCCGCTTGGTATATCCTTTCCGCCATGGGATTCTATCCGGTTTGCCCGGGTACGGATCAATACGTATTAGGCGCTCCCTACCTTCCATATATGAAGGTTCGCTTGGAGAATGGTAAGACTTTCGAGGTAAAAGCCGATAAAGTCAGCGACAAGAACCGTTATGTAAAAGCGGTAAAGCTAAACGGAAAACCCTATACCAAAGGATACATCACGCAGGATGACATCATGAACGGTGGAACGCTCACTTTCGAGATGACTTCCAGCCCGAACAAAAAGCGATTGTTCAACGGAGAGGATCGTCCTTATTCACTGACAGATTAGCCCATTTTCACCTAAAAACAGATGAGACTTATGAGATATAAACAATTAATCAGCGGTGCTTTCCTGCTGTGGACTTGCATCGCTTGCTCCAGCAAAAAGGAACAGGCGGCTACGGTAGCGGAAGCCACCTCAAGTCCTTGGGATAATTATTACATCGGAAAGATCGGTTTCGAGAATCTTTCCCCCGAGACTAAGGGCTCGGCGATCTATGCCGCCGTTATCCCAGATCCGGAAGCTTATATTACCAAGCACGCCCGCAAGGTCGTAGAGACGCTTTATTTCACTCCGGAAGATAGTATCCCGGGCATCGAGGAGATCCACTATACATTAAAGGAATACGACGGGGTATCCGCAAAAGACGGAGCGCCCCCTTCCATCAGTATCGTATACAGCACGAAATGGATCGAGAAAAGTTTTGCCAATAACGACACCGCGAAAGTGGATTACGAGACCCGTGGCGTATTATACCATGAGCTGACGCATGGTTTCCAATTGGAGCCTCAAGGCATAGGTAGCTATGGGACTAATAAGACTTTCTGGGCCATGATAGAAGGTGTGGCGGATGCCGTAAGATACCTAAACGGCGGTTTTACCTTGGAAGATCGTCCCAAAGGCGGCCATTATATGGATGGTTACCGCACGACAGGCTTCTTCCTCGCATGGCTTACTCAAACCAAGAGCCCGGATTTCCTGCGGAAGTTCAACCGAAGCACATTAGAGGTTATTCCTTGGTCGTTCGATGGTGGCGTGAAATATGCGCTCGGCAATGATCATGATATAGACTCCTTATGGAAAGAATATATGGCAACGATGGGAGATGAAGCGTAGCCCCGGCAAAGGCTACGACCAACGGCGGTAACACTCAACAAGTTACCGCCGTTCTTTTATAGTATCACTCCCGACCTTCCGCCAATAGGCATTATAAGGTCGCGACAATGCCCATCGTAAGCTCCTTATACTGCCCATCCTAACAACCTTACAATGGGCATTGTTACATTATTCCCCTAAAACACCTTCCTTATTTGCATTTCCGTAAACATATATCTACTTTTGCGAAAAAGTAAATATGGAACTTTATACCCGAATCCTGTTGCCGAAAGCACGATTCTCTTTCTCATATGAGGACCGGGTCGTGATGATGGGCTCCTGCTTCGCCGAGAATATCGGGCGGAAGCTGGAAGAGAATAAATTCTCCGTAGATATAAACCCATTCGGTACTCTGTATAACCCGGCTTCCGTAGCGGAAGGATTGCGGATGCTACTACGCCCGGAGCGTTTCACTCCCGGCGATTTATTCCAGCATGAGGGCATATACCATAGTTTTACCCATCATAGCCGTTTCTCCGCTCCCTCGGAAGAAGAATGCCTAGGCCATATAAACAGCCGCTTATCCGAATCCTCCGATTTCCTGCGAAAAGCGACCCGGTTGGTAATCACGTTGGGAACCGCTTTCGTCTACCGCCTCAAGAGCGACGGGCGAATCGTGTCGAATTGCCATAAGCTACCGGAAAAGATGTTCGATCGGCAACGATTATCCACGCAAGAGATCGTCGAGGACTGGAAACCTCTGTTACTAGCCCTTTGGGAACAAAACCCCGCCTTGAAAATCTTATTTACCGTAAGTCCGATCCGCCACTGGAAAGACGGGGCGCACGAGAACCAACTCAGCAAAGCCACCCTATTGCTAGCCACGGACGCCTTACAGAAAGATTATCCCGACCGAATCGCCTACTTCCCCGCTTATGAGATCCTTATGGACGAGCTCCGGGATTATCGTTTCTATGCGGACGATATGCTCCATCCCTCCCCATTGGCCATTGATTATATTTGGCAACGTTTTATCGAAAATTTCTTATCCACAGACACTTCGGCAATCCTTAAAGAATGGGGTGATATTCAAAAAGCTATTAACCATAAGCCCTTTCAACCGGATAGCGAGGCATATAAGCGGTTTATTCTTCAAACTTTGTTAAAAATGGAACGAATTAGCGAGAAAAACCCTTCGTTCGATATAGCGAAAGAGATTGAATACGTGAAGGCAAAAATGAGGATATGCCAGTAGCGGACAATTTATCCGCATTGACATATCCTCACGGGATACAGGTTTACTTCAATCGAAGCTTGATATTTCCATAATTGGGGATTACGTCTAATGCCTTACAATAATCACCCCAAGCAATTTCGGGATAGTCCCAACGAGTATTTACATAGAGTATCAGTTGCTCGCCGGTCGGCTTGTTAAGCCGGCAAGCCAATGATGCTGACGGAGAGACGATATTAAACGCCTCCTTATTCTCTATCAACAATTTGTAACTGAAAATATTCTCTTTCATGCCTTTAGCCATCTGCGTCAACGGACGGTCACCGATAGCACCCGGATCAGCGAAATAATAATAATTATGGGTATCCAGATTCCACGATTGCTCAGGGTTGGCTCCATAGGCGACTGTTTTCGGGTTATACAAAGCCGCGGCTCCTTTATTCCCGGCGAAACTATTCTCCGGATAATAACTCCAGTATCCTTTACGTGTCCATTCAAGATGCGATACGGCCTCGGGCAGATAGAACTTGACGCCAGATTCCCGGAGCCATCCGTTCGGTTCTCCCTCTGTCTGGTAATAAATATCCAATTCCCCATTCGGCCGCAAGATAAAATTCATCGTCATGCCAATACCCTTATAGGTGCCGGATAAATCCAGGAGGATCGCTCCCTCGGAATCCCGGCGGTATACCAACGATCCTTTTTTCCAATCCGCATCATCCACTATATAATTCTTCGCTTTCTCGCGCACCTCAGGTCCCGTATTATGGTTCACGTTCAAATCAAGGTTCAAGAACGGTCCTTTCTCGATAACGACCTTACCGCGAGAGGTGGCGTTATGGATCAGACCAGTCGATTTATCGAAAGGAACCGTAAAGCCATCTCCCTTGATAAGGATCTGATCCGGAGTCTCCTCCAAAGACAGAGCGGACTTCGCCGCAGGGACGACTGCCAGATCCGGGTTCACATTGCCCAACGCAATCTCCTCCGCGTCGATCAACATTCCATCAGACGCATAAAACGACAAAAGTATCGTCTCTCCCGCCATCCATTCCTGAGCCGGAATCTTCAACATCCCTTTTCGATGCGGAGAGACAGACGGAGCTTCCAATGTATATTCCTTTCCTTTGTACGTATATCGAATACTCACCTCATCCAGGTTCGTATGGTCAAAGCGGTTATAGACCGGCAGGCTCAAAGGCATGCCGGAGATGAGCTCCTTGGCATCCGTCTGGAGCAGGCGAATCGGAGAGTACGCTTTCTTCGTCCCCCAATACTCCGGCTTCTCTCTACGCCAAACATCTACGATACCCCATTCACCGTAACCTACACATTTGCCTTGAAAATCCAACGGCTTGGCGGTACGTGCGAAATCAATCCAGAAAGCCTCGCCTTTTTTAGGCTCGGGAAGCATGAACGTCTCATCGATATACCCCCAGATGGCACCGCCTAGTCCTCCTTGTGCGTCGAACAGCTTGCTCCACATCTTATCCAGCGAGGCCCCCCAGAACTCACGAATATTAGGGTCATCCTGCAAAGTCGTATACGTGTAACAAGGCACATGCGCCCATTCATCGTAGATTGTAGGCATGGAAGCGACTTGGAATCCAAAAGTCTGCACGCCCCATTGGTTCATCGTTCCATCCACCCCGGGATAGTGCATGCTCAATATATCGTAGCAAGCAACGTCCTTAGCGACCGAGCCCGGATAACTGAAGATGGCAGGACGTGTGGTATCCTGTTTTTTCACCCAATCATACGATTGCTGGAAATTGGTACCATATACGCTCTCATTACCGATCGACCAAAACAAGATAGAGGCATGCGTACGCAAGCTGTTCACCATCTCCTTCAACTGTCCCATATAGCGATCCGTAAAAAGGGGATCCTCTTGGTTGGCAGCCGGCGCATAGTTCTTCTGCCGATGCGTATTCACGAAGCAAATAGCCGTCTCACATTCCACATACAATCCCATCTTGTCGCAATAGTCCAAGAAACGCTCTGTCGGGGGGTAATGGGAAGTACGGACAAAGTTCATATTCGTATGCTTGAATATAGCCGCATCCAAGCTATCCAGCTCAGCCGTGATCGTCCTGCCCAAGGTTGGATGGATATCATGGCGACATGCTCCGCGAAGCTTTACGGGCAGACCATTCACCAACATCCTATTGCCATCCATCTTAATCTCCCTGAACCCAACCTTCCGGCTGATGCGGCAAACCTCTTTACCCGCCTCTTCCAGATGAATATCCAAGGTATACAAACGCGGATGCTCGGCATCCCATTTCAAAGGAGCGGTTACCGCAAAATCATGGTTGACCCGGCCGGCTTTCACCTCCTTTACCGCTACCGGCAGATTCACGTTCTCGCCTTTCGGGTCTCTCAAAGAATAACGAACCCGCGCGTCCCGGGAGATATCGAACGATACCTTCAAAGAAGCATCCGTATACGTATCATCCAGATCCGTTTCTATCATCAAGTCGGATACATTCGTCTGTGGGAGGGCATACACCGTAACATCCCGGAGGATTCCTCCGATCGGGTGATGCGCGTAACCGGACGCATACGAGATATCATCCAGCCGGTCTGTCACCTCCAGCTTTATCTCATTTTTCTTGCCGGGCTTAACCAGTGAAGTAATATCAGCCTCCCAACGACTAAATCCGCCGAAGTGTTCCCGCACATAGGTTCCATTCACCCATAAACGAGCGTAGCTATAAACCCCGTCAAAACGAAGGATGGTACGTTGCCCCTTATAATCGGCGGGAAGCACGAATTGTTTCTTGTACAGCACAGGCTTGTCATGCTCAATGGCATATCCCTGCATGGCCGCCTCGCCCGGTACCTGTATCGGGCTCCATTTAGACTTCGGGCTAAATTGGAACGACCAATCCCCGTTTAATGACATTTGATGCCGCTCTACCCCGGCGACTGTCTTCGGTATAATATACGCCTTTGTCTCGACCGCTTGGGACACGTTCCCCAGCAAGGATAGGCATATACAACCAATCATATAAAGTACTTTCATTGTATAATAATTTATCGTTATAAATTTGCATAAACATTCAACATCAA